>JAEETP010000079.1 GCA_016290415.1 Bacteroidales bacterium | reverse complement strand
AGCACCAGAAGCCCCTTGCCTATGGCGCAGCGCTGCCGGCCGTCTATTGTCACAGACGCCTGCGAAACCCGTTGTATTACAACCCGCATATCGATAGAGTTAGTCCTTACAAATATAAACCTATTTGTTTTGTATTAATCTGCATTTAGCCTAATTTTGTGAATCAACAAACCGAAAGCTATGTCACTTGCACTTCAACTTGTAATAAGGATTCTGGCTGCCGCATTGCTTGGCGCTGCCATAGGTTACGAACGCGAAATCCGCACCAAAAGCGCCGGCGTCAGGACCCACGTACTGGTGGCCCTGGGCGCCGCCCTGTTTATGATCATTTCTCAATACGGCTTTGGCAGTGCCGACAAGTTCGATGCCGCCAGGGTCGCCGCGGGCGTTGTCACAGGCATCGGTTTTTTGGGTGGCGGTATCATCATAAAGCTTCAGAAAAACCACGTGGTGGGCCTCACCACCGCAGCCGGCCTCTGGGTCACCGCTGCGATAGGTCTGGCCAGCGGCTGCGGTATGTTCGAAATGGCAGTCCTCTGCGCTGCACTGGTGCTTTTCTGCCTGGAGGCTATGCATTTCTGGTCCATCAGGCTGGGCAACAGAAATGTCACCGCAGTGCTCTCTTCTGAAAATCCTGAAGCCCTTTCCAAGGCCGTCAGCGCCCTTGGAAAGCAGGTAGAAAGAAGCACCCTGTCCAAGCAGGGCGACCTCTACAAAATGGAAATCGACATCCGGGTCCGCAAAAAAGAGAACCCTATGGAGCTGGTACCCACCCTCACCGCAATGGAGGGCGTGCAGCTCGAAAGTCTGGAATAATTATTTCTCCTTTGGCGAATCTTTCTTGGAGTCGCCCTTGAAATTCTTATAGAGAAAACGGCGAATCTTCTGGGTCGCCGTTTTTTCGAACGGCTCTTTCATTGCGTCCACCTCGCCTATCTTGGAGTTCTTGCCCACGGTCTTGTTGACCCATTCCAGCACGGCTTTCTTGCGCGCCTCAAGATTCTCGAAGAATTTGTCTTCGGAGGCCTGGTTCCAGTCCAGCACATTGTCGTTGAACTTGACCAGCGCCACCAGGTGGCCGTCACGCTCCATTACCAGCGACTCGTCCACACCCTCTATGTTGTTGATCACCTGCTCTATCTCTTCGGGATAGATATTCTCTCCAGAAGGACCCAGGATAGTATTGTTCAAGCGGCCCTTTATATAATAATAGCCGTCCTTGTCGCGGCAGGCAATGTCGTTGGTGTGGAACCATCCGTCATCGTCCAGCACCTGGCGCGTGCGCTCGGGATCTTTGTAATAGCCCAGCATCACGTTGTTGCCGCGGCACACAATCTCGCCCTCTCCCGTTACCGGGTCCATATTGTCCAGCCGGACATCCACCTTCCAGGATGCGACGCCTATCGAACCCACGCGCTTGCGCTTGTTCACAATCACGTTGCACACCAGCGGAGAAGTCTCGGTGAGGCCGTAACCCACCGAATACGGGAAGTGGCAATCCTTCAAAAACTGCTCTACCACTGTATCCATCTTGGCGCCGCCTATCCCAAAGAAACGCAACTTGCCGCCAAAAGTCTTTATCAGGCGGCCGCCTATGATACGGTGCAGCAAATGCGGAAGCCGGCGGTTCATCCAACTGAGCACGCGGCTGCCGCGGATGGTGGGAAAAACGCTGTTCTTGATCACTTTCTCTATGACCAGCGGCACCGAAAGCATAATGGTGGGGCGCACCTTTTTCAAGGCGGGCAGCAGCACCGAAGGCGCCGCAGGTTTCTGCAGATAATACACGCAGGCGCCCACATAGAAAGAATAGATGCTGGAAACACCCATCTCATAGGCGTGGGCAATGGGCAGGATGCTCAGGAAACGGTCGTTCTTGAAGCAGGGCTGCGCCTTGAAAGATGCCACCAGATTGTGGCACAGATTGCGGTGGCTGAGCATAACGCCCTTGGCCTTGCCGGTGGTGCCGGAGGTGTAAATGATGGTGGCAAGGTCGTCCGGAGCGGGGTCCTTGACCCACCCGTCGCACTGGAAATCCTCTTTATTGGCCTTTATAAATTCAAAAGTCTCTATGTCAATCACCAGCGTCAGACGGTCCTGGCACTCCTGGCTGAGTTTAGGCAGCAGGCGCTTGGACACAAACACCGCCTTGGTTTCGGAATGATTGAGAATGTTGGTGATTTCGTTTTCGCTGCTGTCGGGGAGTATGGGCACCAGCACCCTGCCAAAGGCCGTCACGCTGAAATATGCCACCAGATAGTTGGGCATATTCTGGCTTAGGATGGCCACCTTGTCGCTGGCGCTTATGCCATAGCGCGACATCCGCTGCGAAAGGCGCTCCACGGCATCCTTGAAACTGCCATAGGTGTAGGCCTGGCCTCCGTCCACAAACTGCGTGGCGTGGCGGCCCCTGTATTTGGTGGTAGAATATTCGTATACCCTGCGCAGGGTCGTATTGTGCGTCTCGCGGTATTTGAGCCGCTGCTTATATGGAGATTTAATTTTTGTCATAGGCAGGTGCAAAGATACAATTTCATAACGAATTGCCCCCTTACGGTTTGTAAGCACTTTTTGTCTTATTGGCAAATAATCACTATCATTGCAGTTGAAAAAGTGCTGTGCTGTAGCAAAGTAAACACATATCAAGTTACAGTTTGAAACTTAATTAACCATTTTATTTAATAAACAATTGTTGGACTTATGAAAAAGATTCAATTGGGATTTTTGGCAGCTGTGCTGCTTATAGGACTTTCGATTACTTCCTGCACGAAGGACGTCGGTCAAATATGTTTTCCGGTAAACACGGTTGACACATACGAAATTTATTCCGGCGAGACTCTGGAAATCGATATGAATATCGAGAACCTTATGGACGGTGAGCTTACTGTGGAGGCAAATTGCGAGAATCCCTTTTATGGGGTTTCTGTTTCAGATGTAGAAGGTGATAACTTCAAACTGACAGTCAACGCTCCCGATTTTATCAAAGAGCAAACAGAAATCAAGATTCCGGTGAAAGTCTCCGACGTGCACTACGACTTCAGGGAGCCCATCACCAAGACCATTACCGTTATCGGAAAGCCCGATGCAAATCTTGTGCGCGTTGCAAAGAAGGCCAACAGCCTCATCTGCGAGCCCGGCAAGATTGTCTGCTTCAAGGCTTTCAAGGGCAACAGCGGCGATGCCGTAGACTTTGACGAAGCATATGTAATCTGGCAGGACAAGCAGAACCTTGTCTCCAAAATAATGACAAGCGACGATGAAATAGTGGCTTGGCTTACCGACGGTGTGCGCGGCAACGCTCTGGTGGGTGCGTTCAAAAACGACAAACTGGTCTGGACATATCACCTTTGGGTAATCAGCGACGATCCCGCTGAAGATCTGTTTGAATTCACAGCCGAAGATGGAACCAAATATTCTTTCATTGACCGCAACCTGGGTGCAATTGATGCAACGGCAGACGGCGATGTTTACGGCCTCTACTACTTCTGGGGCAACAGGCATCCTTATGCCGGTGGCGAAACCGCACTCTATGACATTGACGGCAACACTGTAGAATACAGCATAGAAGCCACCGCAGCCATTTGCGCCGAGAACAGCCTGGACGATATCTTCGAATATTCCCTGACCCGTCCTCTTACAATGTTCTCCAGCAACGACAACAAGACCGGCAACTATGAGTGGCTGTTCTACCACAAGGACAAAGATAAATGGACCGCAAAAGCAGACCTCTGGGGCGGCGTAAGCGGCACCAAGAGCATTTATGACCCCTGCCCTGAAGGCTACAAAGTGCCCAGCTATGCAGCTATGAACACTTTCAAGGCCGCAAATGCCACCCAGGAAAAGCAATACAACGGCGAAGTTGCAAACAAGAACTTCGTAGGCTGGGGTTTCACAAACGATAAAGGAGGCGCTTTCATTCCCGCCGCCGGCGACTACAACAACGCTCTTAAATACGAAGCTTTCTACAACGGTGAGAACACCTGGCCCACAACCATTCTGTGGGCTGCCGATATGCAGATAGATAACTTCCGCGCCACCTGCCTCAAGGGTACCCCCACCAGCATCGCTCCCGCTGGCCAGCCTATGGGCTATGTAGCTAATGTACGTTGTATCAAAGAATAACCAATATGTCTTATAAGTCAATATTAATCTCTCTTGCAGCTGTTGCACTGATTGCGACTGGCTGTAATAATCCGGACGACCCCAAAGAGCCCGACAATCCCGTCGGGCCCGTTTTGAGTGATCTCCAGATATATTTCGGCTCGGACGAATATGCGGCTGAGGCGGGAGAGACCATATCCATACCCTTCTCCATTGCCGGCGTAGAGGGCAAGAGCCTTACGCTTGCAGCCACTGCCGACAATGACCTGGCCGAACTTAAGGTCAGCAACGATGCCACCTATGCGGGCAACATCAAGTTCACCGCGCCGTACGTAATGCCCTCTGCAGGAACCATCAAAGTGACTCTTTCGGCAGAAGACAAGGCCAATTCCCGCAGCACAGTGAGCACCGTGCCTGTCAAGGTGGCCGCCTCTGAGCCGTTCAATGCAGTCTGGCTCAGCGATATGAAGTCTGTCGCATTGAAGAGCGGCGGCTCTTTCAAGGTGTTCTTCACCGTCACCGGTGTCGAGCCCGACGCCGTGGTGCTTTCTACCCCTACCGCCACCGTCTCTTCCGGCTATTCATCGTCTGTAACGATGACCAGCAAAAACGAAGGATACGTGACTGTAACGGCATCTTCGCTCACCTCTTCGGTAGAGATCTCGCTCAAGGCACAGGATAACTTCTCCCGCTCCAGCCAGATTTCCAAGACACTCGAAGTAGTCGCCGTGCAGGAGACCTCCGGCGCCGCCAACTGCTTTATCGTAGCTCCCGGACAGACTAAGGCCATCAATGCCAAGGTCAAGGGCGGCTCTTCAGAGCCTCTGGAGTTTGACAATGCAGTGCTGGTATGGCAGGATACCCGAAGCCTTATCAGATCTGTGGCCGGCAGCGGCGAAGACGGCGTGATTGTGGTTCAGACCAACAACGCTTCGGGCAACGCAGTGGTTGCTGCAGTTAAGGGCACCGAGATTGTATGGAGCTGGCACCTCTGGGTTACAGACTACAACCCCGACGCCGCTCCGCTGGTATTCACCAACCAGACCACCGGCGTCACCTACACAATGATGGACCGCAACCTGGGCGCACGCAGCGAAAAAGCCGGAAGCGCCGACTGCTTTGGCCTGCTGTACCAATGGGGCCGCAAAGATCCGTTTGTAGGCGCCAGGGGCATCGAAGAGGATGTCCTCATCAACAAATATGACATCGACAACAATGTCATCCCCGACAGGGTACTCCTCTACGACTGGTCTGTAATGAACCCCGGCGACCAGAATATCGACCTTGCAATACAGAATCCCGATGCCTACATCCTTGCAAAATCGGGCTCCCCTACAGGCTCTCAGTTCAGCGACTGGGTGACCACAGAGGCAGCTGACCAGGACAACGATCTCTGGGGTTATGTATCCAAGTACAAGACCAAATACGACCCGTGCCCCGAAGGGTGGCGCATCTCTCCCACTGCGGCCTGGACTTTCCGCAAACTCTACAAGAAAAACGGAAACCTGAATGACGCAAGCTCTTACGACAATACTTACCCCTGGTATTGGGACGACAAGAAGGATGGCGGCACCGACGCCGGCTTCTACTACAACGATTCCGAAAAGGGCATCAAGTATTTCTTCCCTCTTGCAGGAAAAAGGGATAATGCTAGCGGCAGCCAGAACGGTACCGGCGGCGGATGCGACTATTGGACTCCCGAACCGCAGAACAAATATGCGATGGTAGAGATGTTCGCATTTGGCAACCCCGCCAGCGAGACAGGTTTGAGAAGAGATTACGGCTTTAGTATAAGATGCGTAAAAGACTACAACTACTAATAATATTCTTAATTATTCAGACCCTCCCGGCCTTGGCTCAGAACATCCAGGGCCGGGTGTCTGATAATATGGGAGAAAGCGTGGCCGGCGCCGGCGTGGTGAACACCGGCAGCGGAGCTTATTCCATTACGGATGCAGAGGGTTTCTACTCTCTCAAAGCCTCCGAAGGAGATGTGCTGGAAATAAGTTTCGTGGGGCTTAAGACCCGCCGCGTCACGGTGGGCAAGGAAAGCCGGCTGGACATAGTGATGCAGATAGACGAAGAGACGCTGGACGAGGCCTTTGTGGTGGCCTACGGCACCAGCCGCAAATCTTCTTTCACCGGCAGCGCCGAGGTTGTATCTGCCGACGACATTGCAGAGCGGCCCGTCTCCCACGTCACCAAATCCATAGACGGCAAGGTCGCCGGTGTAATGGCCACCTCCGGCTCGGGCCAGCCCGGCAGCGGCGCAGGCATAATGATCAGGGGATACGGCTCAATAAATGCCGCAAGTTCTCCCCTGCTGGTTGTGGACGGTATGCCTTTTGACGGCGACCTCAACGCCATAAGCCCGTCCGACATAGAGAGTCTCACCATCCTGAAAGACGCCTCTGCCGGCGCCCTGTACGGTGCCCGCGGCGCCAACGGTGTGATTATGATCACCACCCGCAGTGCCAAGGCGCAGGAAAAGGTACGCGTGGATTTCAGCACCAAGCTTAGCGTGATGTCCAGGGCCATTCCAAAATATAACACGGTGGATGCCCGAGAGTATATGGAGCTGATGTACAACGCCATATACAACGACCTGGCCTATACCGAGGGCTATCTCCCGCAGGAGGCGGCGTCACGCACACCCGCCAGACTGGCATCAGAAATACTTGGCACTGGCGCCATTTACAATCCCTACGACTTGCCCGTGGACCAATTGTTCGACACCGAAGGCCGCATAGTGACCGGCGCAAGGCTGAAATACGACGAGGACTGGATGGCCAGCGTGACTGCCAAGGCTCCCGTACGCCAGGAATATCAGGTGTCATTTTCTGGGAAAACGGCATCTTCCCGCTATCTCGCCTCGATAGGCTATCTGGACGAGGACGGTCTTCTCAGAACCACCGACTTCCAGCGCTACAACGGCCGCCTGAATCTGGAGAGCGACATCTGCAGCTGGCTCACCGCAGGGCTGAATATGAGCTATTCGCACACCAACACCCATTTCCTGGGCAGCGACTCCTCTTCTGCCACAAATGTCTGGTACTCAGCCCAGCTGATGGCTCCCATCTACCCCGTATACAAGCTTGACGCCGCCGGCGCTCCCATTCTGGACGACTCCGGCAACAAGATCTTCGACTACGGCTCTTCGCGGCCCGCAGGCGCCCAGAACAACCGCAACAGCGTGGCCACCCTCTACGACGACAACTACTACACATACAGCGATAACTTCAGCGGCAGGGGCTTTTTGAAAGCCAGGTGGAAAGACTTTTCGCTGACAACCAACCTTGGCCTGGACAACAGGCACGAAAACCAGACGACCAATTTCAACCGCTACAACGGCAACGCCGAGGGTATGGGCCGTCTGACAAAAGAATACCAGCGTACCAACAGCTATACCTGGAACCAACTCCTTTCGTGGGACCACAAGTGGGACAAGCACCACATAGACGCTATGGCTGGACACGAGTTCTACGGAATGAAACTCTTCTACCTCAACGGCGAGCGCACCGGATTCCCGTTCGGAGGCTATGACGAGCTGGGTATGGGTTCCACCATTTCGCAGGCCTACAGCACCTCCGAAGAGTATTACATCGACTCCTGGCTCAGCCGCCTGAACTATGACATCGACGAGAAATACTACTTCTCTGCAAGCTTCCGCCTGGACGGATCCTCGCGTTTCGAGAGGAGCCACCGCTGGGGCGCATTCTGGAGCGTAGGCGCCAGCTGGCGCTTCTCCAAGGAAGCCTTTATGAAGAATATCGGCTGGATAGACAACCTGACCCTGAAGGCAAGCTACGGCGTGCAGGGCAACGACAACATAGGCACCTACTACGCCTGGCAGGGCCTCTACAATATGAGATACGCCAACTCCAGCTTGTCCGGCGCTATGATCTCTTCCCTTGAAAACCCCGACATAAGCTGGGAGAAAAACGGCAATATGAACGCCGGCATAGAGTTCACCGCCCTGAAGTATCTCACCGGCACGATTGAGGTCTTCAACCGCAAGACCACCGACCTGCTCCTGCTCTACCCCAAAGCCCCTTCGCAGGGCATCGCCGGCTATTATGCCAATGTCGGCAGTATGGTGAACCGGGGCGTGGACCTGACCCTCGGCTGGGACATTATCCACCAGGGCGACCTGATTTGGAACATAGGGGTCATCGCTTCAGTGCTCAAGAACAAGATTCTTGCCCTGACATCGGGCGACGAGCCCATTGTGAGCGGCAGCTACATTAACAAGAAAGGCTATCCCATCAATTCGTTCTATATGGCCCGCAGCGCCGGTGTGGACCCGCTTACCGGCAACCAGCTCTACTGGGCATACGAGAAGGATGCCGACGGCGAAATGATTCCCGGCAGCGAATATATCACCTCCGACCAGCAAGTCGCCGCCAACTGCAAATATATCCTTGGCAGCCGCATCCCCGACGTGTACGGCTCCTTCTCCACCGCACTCAAGTGGAAAGGTTTCTCATTTGATATGCTGGTGGGCTATTCCCTGGGCGGCAAAATCTATGACTCGGTATATCAGACTATGATGGAGCCCTCTTTCGTGGGACAGGTATATCACCGCAACGTACTGCGCAGCTGGAAGCAGCAAGGCGACATAAGCGACGTGCCCAAGGTCACCACCACCCTGGTTACGGCCGCCACCGACCGTTTCCTGGTGGACGCATCGTACCTTTCTATAAAGAACATTACCCTGGGCTACGATTTTTCATCAATCATAAAAAATACCGTTCTGAACCGCTGCAAGGCCTACATCTCGCTGGACAATATGTGGACCTTTACCCATCTGGACGGTATGAACCCCCAACAGAGTTTCAGCGGCTCCACCGGATTCTCTTACGTGCCGGTACGCAGCCTTACTTTTGGAGTTGACATAAGTTTATAA
>JAEETP010000078.1 GCA_016290415.1 Bacteroidales bacterium | reverse complement strand
CAGATTATGTATATTCCGACTGGATTGACGCAGCGTTCTACAGCCTGTATTCTCCCTGCCGGAATGCCACGCTTTATAACAAAGCAGTGGAAAGAATTGTTACCGACGCGGTGCTCCAGACCTATGAATGCGAACCATTCCTCAAGAGAAGGGAGTGGATTGGCTATAACCGGCCAGGAGACAAGGCCGTGGTTCCCGGCCGCTCTTCCATTACCGAGCGCACCCTGGTGCTGGTGCTGGATTTGAGTTGCCCTTCGTGCCAGAAAGCACTTGAAAAACTATCCTCCGATCCCGAATTGGCCGGCACCAGACACCTGGCTGTATGTTTCGGTCCGGAGACCCATCCCGTACATCCCGATTGGGATTTCCTTTTTGACAATAATTCTGCGGCAATCTTTGACCCGCAAATGACACCCATATACTTTGTCGTAGCTGCCGACGGTTCCGTTGAGAAAGGCTACACTATGGCTCTTTAATACATATTACGATGAGAACGTCCATCATTTCCATTTTCCTGGCCGTTATGGCCGTGTTGTCACTTTCCTGCAAGGAAACGCCGCAGGATCCGGCAGTTACTGCCACCATCACTGCAAACGACATCACGGTTGAAGTGGGCAAGGCAGCAACTATAGGGGCTGCTACAAACTCCACCGCCGCCATCACCTACTCTTCTGCCGACGAGTCTGTGGCAACGGTATCCCCCGCTGGGGAGGTAACCGGCATAAAGGCGGGCACTACCACCGTAACCCTCAAGGTAGATGCTGTCGAGAACCTCTTCACCGCCGCAGAAACTACCATAAACGTTACCGTAACAGAATCTGCGCCCGTGGACGACGGCAAGCCCAAGCCCGGAATCTATACATTCACCGTATCTCCGCTGAAAGGAGCCTGGAAAGCCGGCGACCAGATACTTGTACAGGGTGGTTACGGCCCTGCCGCCCAAACTATTACCCTATCTTCCAGCCAGATATCCTCAGACGGAAAGACTGCATCGGTAGAACTGGGCGGAGATCTTTTCAAATATCTGACCGAACCCGACCCCCTCTATGCCGTGTGGCCCGCCACTGCGGCAAAGAAAGAAGATGGTCCCACAGGCCAGGTCATAACATATGACTCATATGACACTATGCTGGCACAGGCCTATCTCAACGAAAACAACTTCGCCTTCAAGGATATCACTGCCTTTATCTCGTTCAAAGTATCCGGGGACTACGACCGTTTCATAATAGCAGGAGATCAACGCCCCGGACTCCGCTACACCGGCGTATACAGGAACGAATATTCCACCGCCAAGGTTTCGCCGGCCAAGCCCAAGGACGACGGTTATCCCTTCCGCGAGGCGCAGCTTGCAGCCGATGGCAGCGCCACCCTGTGGTTCCCCGGAGGCTTTAACTTCAGGGGCGGGTTTACGCTCTATTTCGCAAAAGGGGATAATTGGACCGCCACATATACCTACGCAGAGGACGCCAATCTCAAGGCCGGCCAGAAATTGGAACTGGGCGAAATCACCAGCCTGGAGGCTTACTCCGGAGGAAAGCCCTATATGCCTGAGCTGGGTAATATGACTGCGTATAATGTAGTCTTCAATGAACTTTCAGGCATATATCTCAGCGCTGGCAAGGATTTCTTCTGGGGTGTGGACGACAACGGCGCAATTGGGCAAATCTCATTTACGGGAGAAGTCTTATACCAACAAAGTATCGGCGGCGAGACCGAAGCGGTTACGCTTGATCCCGAAACAGGAGACCTTCTTATAGGAGAAGAGTCAAGTCCCGCCAGGATATCCCGCGTCTCCGGTCCCGACTATAACAAGCGAGTGAAACTCTGCACTATACCCGGCACCTCAGGTTTCGGCAACTCCGGCCTGGAAGGCCTCACATATTACAAAGACGGACTTGCTTATGCCGGATTCCAGACCGGCGCCTACCTGTTCTGCTTCAACTTGAAAAACATAAACGAAAAAGGAGAAGCCGAAGTGCTCTGGCAAAAGAATCTGCGCGAGCTTTTCCCTTCTATCACAGAAGTCGGAGACCTTTACTATGACCCGCTCACAGACTGGCTTTGGGTCATAGACTCAGAGACGCACAAGTTCTACGCCCTGACCGGCGATGCCGAGCGTATGCTTGGAAGCTACACTTTAAAGACCAGATTGAATGAAGAAGGCATCTACGTAGATCACGACCGCAGTTGTGTCTGGATTACCGACGACGACGAAAAGACTTCCCATCTTTACAAATACGAGATGTCAAATCTGAATGACTTTATAATCAATGAATAATAAATACTGCGATGAAAAGATTATTTTCCATCATCTTTCTTAGCCTGATTGCAACGGCTGCTTTGGCGCAGAACACCGTCACGGGTTCGGTCAAAGACGCTGCAACGGGCGAGCCGCTGATAGGCGTAGGTGTACTTGTGTCCACCGGCGGCGGTGCCGTGACCGATATGGACGGCAGTTTTTCGGTCAAGGCGGGGGCTGATGCCACCATCACATTCAATATGCTTGGCTATTCCGATGTGGTGGAAGCCGTAAACGGCAGAAACAAGATTGACGTCTTTATGAAAGAAGATGTCCACTTCCTTGACGAAGTTGTAGTACTGGGTTATACGACCCAGAAAAAAAACGAACTCTCCAGTTCTGTGGTTTCACTCCACAGCGAAGAAATCCTGGACAATTCCACCCCCGACCTGGGCAATATGATCCAGGGCAAGGCTGCCGGCGTTGTGGTTATGAACGCCAGCGGTATGCCGGGCGAATCTGCCCAGATCCGTATCCGCGGTACAGGTTCCATCGCCGCCAGCGCCGACCCTCTGTATGTGGTGGACGGCATTGCCGGCGGCACCTTCAACCCCAACGATGTGGAGAGTGTCACCATCCTTAAGGACGCTTCGGCAACAGCATTGTACGGAGCATCTGCTGCAGGCGGTGTGATTGTGATCACCACCAAGAGCGCCAAGGACCGCAGCCGCACCGAGGTCAACTTCAAGGCCAGCGCCGGCATCAAGCAGGCCCTCTCCGGCCGCTTCCACCCTATGCAAAGCCAGGAACTCTATGAGACGCAGCGGATGATGATGAGTGAGAAGAGTTTCGCAAACAAGCGTCCCGAATCCCTTCTTGAGCAGGACTACGACTGGTACGGCAATATCTTCAAGAAGGGCATCGTGCAGGACTACTACGCCTCTTTGGCCGGTATGGCGGGGCGCATCAGTTACTTTGCAAGTATAGACCATTACGACGAGCAGGGTTCTATGATAGGCACCGCCTACGACCGCAATTCGGCGCGCCTTAACCTCTCAGCCCCCGTTGGTGAGAAGGTCACTGTGAATATGCGCCTGGGCTACAACCGCAGCCACAGCACATCCTATACCGACTGGAAAGATATATCAATGGCCTACAGCGGAATGCCCTGGGACAATCCTTTCGATGCAGAGGGCAAACCCCTGGCCATCGGAATGCCGGAAGGTGCGGGGGCAGTATGGTATGGAAAAGACCAGTACAACCCTTTCCACTCGCTGCTCTACAATAGCTCGCAGAGTTGGGGCGAAGACATCGTGGCCGATGTCCAGCTGGTATGGAACATCACCGACTGGCTCACATTCACCAGCAACAACCGCCTGGGTTCCTCAAACTGGAACAGCAAGACATATCTTGACAGCCGCACCAATACCGAAGCCAAGGGCAAGGGTAAAGTATCCCAGGATTCCGGCCGCGGCTGGAGCGTCGGCCTCACAGAACTGCTCAAGTTCCACAAGAATTTTGACAATCACGCCCTCAGCAGCATTGTCGGCTACGAGGTTGGATGGGGCTACACAGAAGGTATGGGAGCCGGCGGCATCGATATGCCCACCGGTATGCAGGCCCTGAGCAGCGTGAGCGGAGTCGGTATGGGCGTATGGGGCAATGATTACCGCTCGGCAGCGTGGGCTGTCCTGGCACAGGCACAGTATTCCTATATGGAAAAATACGTGGCCACTGCCTCTATCCGCTATGACCGCACATACAAGTTTGCTCCCAAGGCACGCGGAGGTTTCTTCCCCGGCGTATCTGCGGCCTGGATCATCAACAAGGAGCCTTTTATGAAAGACATAAAGGCTATTGACCTGCTTAAACTGCGTGCCGGCTACGGTGTTACCGGCAACTCCGACATTGAGCCGTTCCTATATCAGGACTCTTTCGCCACCAGCAACACCTACAACGACAAGGTCGTGGCTGTGGCCGAAAGGATGCCCAACGACTATCTGGGATGGGAATCTGCCCATATGGCCAGCATCGGAGTGGATATGCGCCTTCTTGACCGCATCAACCTGACTCTGGACGTCTACAGCACCAACAACACCAAGCTGCTTTTGGATGTGCCGCAGGCTCCGTCCAGCGGTTTTGTGGAGTACACCGCCAATATCGGTACTGTTAACAACAAAGGTATCGAGATTGCCTTTGACGCAGACGTCATCAAGAACAAAGACCTGCGCTGGAATCTCGGCTTCAACTTTGGTCTGAACCGCAACACCGTGAAGTACCTGCCCAACGGTGCTTTCCGCCGTGGACAGGGTACACCTCAGGTAGAGCAGATTGTGTGCGAAGGCCACGATATCTATACCTGGTATATGCCCGAATGGGAAGGCGTGAACCCCGAGAACGGCGAGCCTCAGTGGCGTATTTACGACAAAGAGATGGATGCAGCAGGCAATACTCTCTATTACGTACTGGACGAAAGGGGCAACCCCACCTCAGAGAAAAGCACGGAGCAGACAATGTGGCCCGTTTATAAAGATACCTACACAACCACAAATCTCTACGACAAAGCCGATTTCAGGATGGTCGGTTCCGCCACCCCCAAGTTTACCGGCGGCATCTCATCATTCCTTTCGTGGAGAAACTGGAGCCTGGGGGCAAACATCTTCTGTGTTTATGGCAACAAAATATACAACCATTCCCGCAACACCATCGACTCCGACGGATCCTACTCTGACTTGAATATGATGAGTATCCACAACGGACTCGGCTGGGTACGCTGGGACCCTAAGGACGAGAGCACCCACGCGATTGCCACTCACCCCAGACCCACCGAGAACGGCAACAAGAAGAGTAACGGCGTCTCTTCCCGTTATCTGGAAGACGGCAGTTTCCTTCGCCTGAAGAATGTCACCCTGGCATATAACATCAACAAGCCCCTGTTCAAGGGCTTTATCCAAGCCGGCCGAATCTATTTCACTGCCGACAACTTGCTCACTCTCACCAAATTCTCCGGAGCAGACCCCGAGGTGCGCCTCGAAGGCACTTCCTGGTCTCTCGCAGGTATGTTCAGCGATAATTACCCCGTGCCCAGATCATTCGTATTTGGCATAGACCTTAAATTCTAAAACGCAGAAGCTATGAAAAAGATACTCACTATCATATCCGTTTCCCTGCTTCTTGCAGGATGCATTAATCTTGACTTTGTCGCTTCAGACTCCCTTACCAGCGCCGCACTTGCAAGCAGTCCGGGCGCCGCAGTATACACCACGGACGGCATTTATGCCCTGATGAAGGACTACACCGACTACCATACCAGCGAGGCCAACACCTTTATCCGTCAGTATATACTGCTGAACGAGCTCAAAGGCGACAACATCTGCTATTCCAACACCAGTACCGATGCATTCTGGACGTCGGCAACCTATATGGACGGAGCCGAAACAGAGAATTCCGACTATATGTGGTATATCTGCTACAGGCTGATTTACGCCGCCAACGCAAATATCAGCGGTCTGGACGAGGAGAGCGAATCCAACCGGCAGATCAAGGGAGAGAACTACTTCCTTCGCGCCTTCTTCCACTTTACCCTCTGCAACCTGTTTGCCAAGCCCTACAGTTTTGGCGCGGACAACCCCGGCGTGATAATGCGCATTGGCAAAGAAAGTTATGAGAAAAACGAGCGGGCAACGATAGGCAAATGCTACGAAGACATAGAAGCTGACCTTCTAGAAGCCATCCGCCTTATGGATCCCGCCAACAGGAGAGGCAACAACGGTTACGTAGGCAAAGAGGCCGCACAGGCACTGCTTGGCAGGCTCTACCTGTACAAAGGTGAATGGCAGAAGTGCGTGGACGTATGCAGCGAACTGCTTGGGGAAGACCCTATGAGCCACCTGGAGAGCTCCATTGCGGACATCTATGCCAAAGCACAGACCTCCAAGGAAGTTCTGTGGTGCGTAAATGTCACCGACAGCGATATGGCAAGCCGCAACCCCAAGGGCAACGTGGCCAGTATGTTCGACTCTCCCGACGGCACCCAGGGTACCGGCTGGGGAGAGCTGTATGTGGCCGACCCGCTGCTGGATCTGATGGAACGTTTCCCTCAGGACAAGCGCTACACAGAAATGGTCCGCCTTCACAATTCGACTCCCGGTCTCACCGTTACCTGGGGCGTGCTGGACGATGTCAACAACTGTCTGACCCAGTCTATCACCCTTCCGAATGTCAATAAAGAAACCGGCACTCTCACTTCTTCTGTAACGGACAACGGCGACGGCACCTATTCGTTCGCAAAGGACGGTGTCAATTACAAGGCCATCCCCGACAACACCTCCACCAAGATCAGCGACGAGTTCCCCGGCTACATTCTCAATGATGCCGCACACACCCGCTGCTATGTACGCGAGGTTATGCCCACTCCGCTGATCACAAAGAAAGGCGCCGTTGTATGGACTACCACCAACTGCAGCATACGCGAGGGCGGATATCCCTGCTGGTTCTGCGGCAAGTTCAGCCATCAGGAAGGCAGTGCCTTCCCCCTCACCGCCTCCATCATTATGCTGCGCTACGGCGAGGTTGTGCTGAACAGGGCTGAGGCTTACGCACATCTGCACGATACCGATAAGGCTCTTGCCGACATCAATGTCATCCGCACCCGTGCCGGACTTACCGGAAACGCCCAGATGACCTCCGGCAACCTGGCAAGGCGCGGCTATCCCGACGTGCTGGATGCAGTGCTTGACGAACGCCGCCTGGAACTCTACTATGAAGGATTCCGCATCACCGACCTGCTGCGCAACGAAAGGGACATTGACCGTCGCTTCCCTAGCCGCACAGTATGTGAGATTATCCCTTACACCAATCCCAAGATACAGTATCAGATTCCTACGACCGAGACCAGCATCAGCGGTATACCCGGCAACGACAGATAATCTTTCCTGCATATACATAAAAAGGCCCGCCATAAAAGCGGGCCTTTTCATTGCCGGATGTGCCGGCTGTTACTGAAGCATATTTGCTTTGAACTTGTCAATATCCGACTGGGAGATACCTATCTCCAACAGGTAAGCATTCACGCCGTCCTGGAAGCTGCCGGTGCCGGCATAGCCCCAGATCACATTGGCAGCACCGTCATAGTCTGCAAGGCGGGTCATCTTGGTCTTCTCGCCTTCTGAAGTAGCATAGCCGTGAGGTGCAAACTGGGTGAGCTCGTACTCCTTGGAAATATCACCTTCGGGAACGCCCAGGATACCCAGGGTAAGCATTGCAACTGTGCCCGTACGGTCGCGGCCCAGTGAGCAGTGGAAATAGACGGGCTTGTCCTGGTCCACGCAGTCCATAATGAACTGTATGCACTGGCGGGTCTTTTCCTTGTCCTGCTGCAGCATCTGGGAATAACCCTCCTCGATGACAGGAGCGCAGAACGCATAGTCATCTACAATACCGTCCAGGGTGCTCTTTGAAAGGACGTCGCTATGGCCTCGAAGGTCCAGCTGAGCCTTTATACCCTCTGTCTTGATAGTGGTTTTTCCCGATTTTGAAATGTAAGAGGACTCGAGACGGCCGCCACGGTATACCTTGCGGTATTTCACGGTTTTGCCATCTTCTGTTACCCAGCCGCCCAGGTCGCGGCAGTTGCGGATGCGGGTTCTGATGAATACCTGATGCACTTTTCCTATCGTACGGAAAGAACCCTGGGTAAGCACTTTGGAACCAGCCTTTGCGACATAGGTATACTGTGTGTTGGGCAGAAGGTTGGTGATATCCACGTAACCGGTTTCAAGAGCTGCAGTGTAGGTCCACTCGCGTGTAGGCTCGGTAAGCGTAACGGTCACCGGGTCGGTAGATGCCTGAGGGGTCCATCTGATGGAGTATTCCTCAGGCCTGTCGGAGTTGCCGGGACATACCATCACGTCATTATTCTTTGCCCAGTCCAGAAGCTGGGTAGAAGAATAGTCGTGATTGTTGTAATGAACGTCGGTGAGGAACTTCTCTACATCGGCATTGCAGGCAAGCACGACATCGCCGTCCTTAACTTCTGGAGCAGCATCTGCATAGACATCTTCGGGTATCTCCGGTGCGGTTACGGTCACATTGACGGTAGCCTCTGCAGCAGTGAACAGATCCTCCACAGCTTCTACCTTGATGGTTATGGTTGTATTACCGGCACTCACGCCTGTAATTGTACCGGTTGAAGATACTGTTGCAACAGACTCATCGGCAGAAGTCCAGGTAACGGCTCCACTAGAGTTGGTAGAAGCAATTATCTCTGATGTCTGGCCTTCTTCTACAGTCACATCATTACTACTGATAATGGTAATAGTTGCGGGTGTAGGTTCCGGTTTGGGCTCCGGCTTATCGTTGCAGCTGATAAAGACCGGTACCAGCAGGGTTAAAAGAAATAAACGAAACTTCATATTGGTAATAATTAATGATGAATATTGTCAATCTTCAGGCAAATATAATTATTATCTATTTCATTTAAATGTTTCGTTTGCTTTCGTTTTAACGAATTGAAACATTTTGTTTAAAAATTTACTTATTTTTGTAGATATGAAAAAGATTATATCTATCACACTGGCAGTGGCGGTCTTAGTAGCCTCATCCTGCAAACCCAAACAGACCGAGGAGCAGGAACCTGCCCTGATGTATTACACAACTTCCGGCACCTACGACATTGTGAATGTGCAGATGCCCCCGGTGACCAACGAAGTCCGCAACGTCATTTTCCTTATCGGTGACGGAATGGGCCTGGAGCAGGTCAGCTGCGCGTGGACCTTGAACCGCGGCAAGCTGAATCTGGACAATATGCCCTACATAGGTCTTTCCCGCACATATAGCACCAGTAACCTG
>JAEETP010000077.1 GCA_016290415.1 Bacteroidales bacterium | reverse complement strand
CAAGCCCGGCGGCAATCTGACGGGCGCGGATCATTGTGCTCTGCTCCCGCGCAATGGCTTCCTGCCAACGCTCCAGATCCAGCGCCTTAGCCTTGCGGTAAATCTTCTTGAACTGATAGGTCTCCGGGTTTATCTTGCGGCGGATCATCTGGCGCAATACCACCACCCCGCAGAGGGTCACAATGCCCAGATCGTGGCCGTTGGTGGCCTCAACCACCACCAGGTCGCCCTCTTTGAGCATCTGTCCCGATTCGTTGCGGTAGATAAGCTTGCGGGTGTTTTTGAACCTTACCTCGTAGAGGTCGGTGTATTTATCTTCGTCGATGCCCGCCAGCCAGTTGTAGTCAGACAGCTTGCAGCAGCCGCGGTCGTAGGCCACCTGCAGCATACCGGTATTGTCGCGATCCACAATGCAGCCGCGCGAGCAATCGTGATTCTTATTGTCGTAGTCCATCGTTCTAAATGTATAAATAAAAGCGGTTGGCCAGGTCGGCAAAGATCAGCTTGGCCGACACGTTGCTATCCAGCAGGCGCAGCGCAGCATCCAGCGCATCTGCGGCCCTGCTGTAGAAAGTCTCTTTGATGCGGGGGACCATCCGCTCTATGAATTCTTTTTCGTCGTTGTTCAAAAAAGCTATGCTTTCCAGGCCCTGAGAGGTCACAAACATCTTCCTTACAAACCCCTCGGCTATCACGCACCACTGTTTCTGGCGGTCTTTGCCCATAGAGGCCAGCGCGTCGGCCACGTCCAGCACTCCGGTCAAGGTTTTGGAAAGGGCCGCTTCCAGCATCTCCTGCACAAGAAGCTCATTCTGGCCGCTTTCGCCGGCATTTTCCACTGCAGAGAAAGCTTTGCCCACACTGCCGCCGGAGATTGTGGCAAAATCCATAGCCTCTTCTTTGCCGATGCCGAATTTCTGCTCCAGGATGGCCGCCATATTGCTGCGCTGCTCGGGCTGCAGACGGATAATCTGGCAGCGGGACAGCACGGTGGTGAGCATCTTCTCTATCTTGTGGGTAACCAGCAGGAACAGCGTCCCTGCGGGG
The DNA here is from genome assembly GCA_016290415.1 of Bacteroidales bacterium. GTDB lineage: Bacteria > Bacteroidota > Bacteroidia > Bacteroidales > UBA932 > Equibacterium. Next base: position 8,157 of record JAEETP010000077.1, on the reverse strand, counting down.
GGCTCCTCCAGCAGTTTGAGCAGTTTGTTGGCAGAGTCGGAGTTCATTTTTTCCGGCTCCCAGATGACCTGGATCTTGTATTGCGACTCGTAGGGCTGCAGCGAGAGGGTGTTGGCAATCTCTTTGGCCTCCGCCACGGTAATGGCTCCCGCCTTGTTTTCTATGCCCAGGGCGGTGTAGAGGTCGTGGCTGTCAAAATAGGGGTTCTCCTGCACCAGGGCACTGAAGTCCCGGAGGAAATAGCTGCAGATGGGTGTCTTTTTCTCCGAGTCGGAGAGTTTGGGCGATGTGCTTATTGGAAAGCTGAAGTGCAAGTCGGGATAGGTCAGGTGCGCGTGGCGCCTGCAAGACGAGCACTCCCCGCAGCTGTCGCCGCCTGAGCGGTTGGTGCAGTTGAGGTATTGCGACAGAGCTATGGCAAAGGCCAGCGCGCCCATCCCCTCCTGCTCCACGAACAGCAGGGCGTGGCCCAGGCGGTTCTCGTCTACCATCCGGACCAGACGGGCCTTGAGGGCCTCATTGCCATATATCTCGCTAAAACGCATAACTTACAAAGATACTATCATTTCGCAGGATTTGCAATCGAAAGACAGTTTGAGTTTGCGGCCGGCGTTCACCAGGTACAGCGGCTCTTTAGCTTTCTGCGAAGGACGCAGCTTGGGACACAGCCCCAGCTCGTATTTTATGCAGTAGCGGCTGCGCATCAGCTCTGCGTCCGCCACCGGCTTGATTTCGTAAGCATCCTCTACCTTCTCGTAGCCCAAATCCATCAGCACCTCCCTCGCCAGATGGTTCGCACAATTCGCAGTGTAGTTGGCAGTGCCGCCAGGCAAGCCGCCTCCCGAATTGGTTTCAACCATCAAATCATCGGAATTCCGATCCTGCGGTAACGGTCCAGACTGTGGACCGGTACCCGAATTTTGGGCCGTTTTTTCAGGTATCCTGCCATTATTTGGACCGATACCTGAATAATTTGGAGATACCGCGTCCATCCGCTGTTCGGTTAGACTCTCTGCGAGCGCCCGGCGGAGAGCATTGAGGGCGGAAGCGGGATAGAATCGCACGGGACTCTGCTCCACCCTGTCGCACTTGAAGTCGAAATGGTCGGTGCGCTTGCCCATATTGCGGCGGATATTCTCCGCGGCGGCATCCTGCTTCTCTGCCAGCGGCGCATCTTCAGGCAGCGGCAACTCGGCCCTGAAACCGTCGGCATCCACCGCCACGGCACTCCCGGAGCCAAACACCACCTCCACATCAATCTTGCGGCGCGGCATGTTGGCCTGCAGCTCCTTCTCAAACCTGATGTTGTAGTTGCGATAGACATAGTCGCCGGGAGCGATGCCGGCGGCATCCTTTACCGTAACGACATTGCCATCTACCACATCGGCCCTCATCCCGGTGATGCCGTTCTCCCCCACAAACACCAACCCGTCACCATTGCTTAGCGGATTATGACTTCCCAGCTCATTCGGCGTAGAAAAACTTCGCGTAGGGAACAGGGGTTCTATGTCCTCCCTGGCCCGGAGCGAAGCTTTTTCGAAGCCGGAGCCGGGCAAGATAGTCGCCGTACGCGGGCTGACGCGGACGACGTTGCCAATGTATTCTCCAAGGGATTTGGTGCTTTCCAGACTGTTCCAGCGATGCCGCTCACCGTCTATGAAAAACTGCGTGTAGCCGCGGTTGAAAGTAGCCTCGGGATTGGGAGAGAAACCGCCCTCCAGCGTGCCGCTGGAAGACTTTACATACTCCGGCCGGCGGGCACATATCTCGTCTATCTTCCGGCGGTAGTGCCGGCAGAGATTCTTGACATACGAGTCGTTCTTGAGCCGTCCCTCTATCTTGAAAGAACAGATGCCGGCATCGGCCAGCTCTTCAAGGCGGCCGTCCAGACGATAGTCCTTGGGCGAAAGGATGGCTCTGTCCTTGACCAGCACGCGACCTTCGCCGTCCACCACGTCGTAGAGGCTGCGGCAGGCCTGGATGCAGGCGCCGCGGTTGGCGCTGCGGCCGGCCAGATACTGGCTCAGATAGCAATTGCCGCTGTAGCAGACGCAAATGGCCCCGTGTACAAAGAACTCCAGCTCTGTGTCGGGGACTGCGGCGCGGATGGCGCGGATCTCGTCCAGCGAAAGCTGGCGTTCAAGAATCAGCCGCCTGAAGCCCAGGGAAGCTAGCGCTGCGGCCTGCTGCGGCGTGCGGATGGCGCACTGCGTGGAGGCGTGCAGTTCGATGGGCGGCAACTCCATACGGGTGATGCCGAGGTCCTGCACAATGAGTGCGTCCACCCCGGCATCGTACAAATCCCAAATCATTTTCTGCGCCTGCGCCAACTCGTCTTCATAGACAATGGTGTTTACAGTGGCGTAGATTCTTGCAGAGAATTTATGGGCATAGGCCGTCAGGGAGGCGATGTCGCTGGTGGGATTCCCCGCCGCGGCGCGCGCCCCGAATGCCGGCCCTGCGATATATACGGCATCGGCACCGCAGTCAATCGCCGCGATGCCGATGTCACTGGTCTTAGCCGGAGCTAACAGCTCAAGCTTTACTGGTTGCATTTAAGCTCTTCCTCTACTTTATATTTGGCAACTGCGCCAAACTTGGGATCGCTGAGAATCTGCTTGTAGTAAGAGCAGGCTTTTGCGCGGTCCTTGCGGCCTTCGTATGCGGTGGCCAGCTGATAGATGATCTGAGACTTGTCGTTTGCATTGGGAGCAAGTGCAAGATATGCCTCGAATGCTGCGATTGCAGTGTCATACTGCTTGAGGTTGAGGGCGCTTACGCCAATGAGCTTCTCTGCATTGGGAGAATCCATTGCCTGAGCGGAACGCTGAGCATTTTCCATTGTACCGCGGTTATCCTTTGCCTTCTGGCAAGCGACTGCCTTCTTCAGGTAGCAGTTGGAAATCTGCTTCATAGCATCCTTGGCCTCTGCGGTGCCTTCGCCAGCAACTTCCGCTGCCTTGGTAAAGGTCTCAACGGCTGCTTCGATATCGCCGCCGCCAACCAGAGCGTGACCCAGACGCATCATAGCCTTGGTGTTGGTGGAATCAGCTGCCACAACAGCCTTGAAAGCCTCTGCAGCCTCTGCAAAGTTCTTGGCGTTGAGCATCGCACCGCCCTTTGCCATAAGCATCTTGGGGATCAGGCCCTCTGCGCGCTCTACGGCGTCGGGGTTGTTGTCATATTCGGTAGCGGTCTCTATCACCTTTTTGAAATTTGCTACGGCAGCGTCAAAATCGCTCTCTTCTGCAGCAGCTTCGCCAAGCTTCATATAAATCTGCGGAATGATACCCTGGCAGTCACCAACCACGTTGCTGGCCTCGTCTCCAAGAGATTTAGCCATTTCGAGGCACTCCAGGAATTTAGGAAGCGCTTCTGCAAGATTGCCTTCGTTCACCATAGTGCCGGCCTCGTTGTAGAGGTTCACGGCGGTTTCAATGTCCTGTGCTTTTGCAAAGGAGAAAGTCGCCAGAGCGACAGCCAAAGTGAGAATTATCTTTTTCATAATGTCAGGTAAAATGTTTTTCAAAGTGACATAATAGCACATAGCGTGCCAAGTGCCAACAAAGGTATAAAAAATCATTAAAACGACACCACTACTTCTTCCTCATTTTCTGGAGCGAGGTACAAATTCTGCGGGTTATTTGTATTTCGCCACACGATATCCCACTATAACCACATTCTCTCCGCAGCGAGACACAAAAACGGGCACCATTTTGTACTTCGTATGAGGCGTGTCTTCGCAATCAGACCCGTCATCACAGCGCCAGGCACCGACGTATCTGCTCAACAGTGGCCTTGCGGCCGGCGAACAGACCTTCTGAATAAGGCCTTTCCCGCGCGGGTCCCAACTTGAAATCTTCCCATAGCGCATTCCCCAAGTCAACACGTCTGGAATGCGATAGCGTATATATCGTCCCTTTCTCCCCGCGGGGCAGAAAGTGTTGAAGGTACACTTCGTCAATAATGCGACACAATTCTAAATCCGTCAGAAAGCTGTTATTGACCCGGCCTCCCTCCGCAACCAGCGCTACCTTCAAATCAAAGCCATTGACGCCGATCTCGATGGAATCCAGCGTCACCGGGGCGGAATCATTCTCCTGCATTTGTTCCTGCACAATCTTTTCGTCGGTAAAACGGTTCATCTGGAAAAGAAAGTTGCGTGGGGTAATGTATAACTGCTCGACAAGGGCGGTATCCAGCACGTCTTCCCTGAGAATCAGTCCCTGTGCCGACATCCTGCAGCTGCCTGGCAGCGACTTGCCGTGCGGCAGATATTTATAGCGCCCGCTGGCCGACAGCAGAGCCGGCAGATGGTCTTTCCCAAGTTCCTTTCGGAAGAAAGCATTCACCGAACAATGCGGATACCCGAACGGCGTGGCGGCAAGGCCGTGGTGGAGACCCTGCCGGAGAACGTAATTGAGCGCCGTTTGCAGATGGCACGTCCCTACCACTTCCAAAGAAAAACACTGTCGCTCTCCCAGACTTCCCCGTCTGGAATACTTCGCGTTGAAGTATCTTGAATAGGCATACCTTTCCCGCCGGACCAGTTCAGCGGGGTCGTCGGTCTGCACCAACTTGTGATTGTGTGTGGTCATAAACCCCTCGCCAAGCAACCGGGACTCTGTTTCCATAACAGCCAGTGCCAGGCAGTTGAACCCCATATTGAGGTCCGCCTCGCTGCGATACATTACTTCTTGATGTGACGAAAGACAAAGATGAACGGTCTTTCTCATAATACGCCTCGTGCCTCCTTGCACAGAATCTGGTTAGAAATGAACTATCATTAGCAAATATAAATAGAAATTAAACTCGGCGGAAGAGCAGTAAATAATCTTTTCCCATTTTCCGCGACGAGGTACACATTCTGCTTGAAATTTGTACTTCGCTGCATGATATCCTGCTATAACACATCTTTCCTTGCAGCGAGACACAAAAACAAGCGCCTATTTATATCTCGCTACCACACACCGTCCGCCGGGCAGAAAAAGACGAAGCATTGGAGAGCAGAGCCGGAGCGGCGGGGTTTGGGGCGGAGCCCCAGTATCATAGCGACAGCAAGACACGGCACTTCAAGCGAAGGCTTCTGCCCGGCAGGTGGTGTGTGTGAAAAGAAACGGTTAAGCTTTTCGCTATCGTAAGATCTTGGCGAAGAAGAGAAACGGTTAAGCCTTGCGCAGGCAGAGGCTGCGGGCAAGGTCGCGCAATAGGGTTTTTGCGGTGGTGTCAGGCAAGACCGAAAGAGAATCCGGCTTAGAATAAACTCATTTCACCAAAACTTCACAAGTGGCAGTGAAACCGCCATCGGTGCTCGTAGCGGTTATAGTGGTTGTTCCTTTTGAGACCGCGACGACATGTCCGTCAAATACCCAGGCAACTCCGGGGTTGGAGCTGCTCCAGGCAACTCCCTTCTCAAACGCATCCTGTGGATATACTGTCGCCGAAAGTAAAACATCGGAAAACATATCCGGCGTACTGGTCAACGCCAATGTACTGGAGGATCTATCAAGAGAGATACCAGTTACTGCCACTCGGTCACCCCATACTGGCCGGACAGCCATCTTTATTGAGCGGTGACCCCTTGGTACGGACATAAAATTTTTGTCAAAATCAAAATACCACGCATAATTCATATCTTCTTTATACCCCGTTGAAGACCAATAATAGCCGCGCAAATAAAGAAACGGATCATCTCCATGCCATCCCGTTGGTAAAAAAATGCTGTTTCCATTTACGAGATATGTGATAGACCATCCACAGTACGGGGCATTCTCTCCATTTGCATACCACCATTGATAGTCAGGATTATTTCTTGTGGCCACTAACTCTTCCATCTCATTCTTGCTTGGAATTCTCCATTTTCCACCCGCAGTCAGATGCGCCACATCGTCACATTCTTCCAGCGCTGTTTTATGGTCTGTAGTATGATATACCTCATCTAAATAGTACTTATCCCATTTAACGCCTTCAGCATCATAACCGATTGGAGCCGTAGTCTCTCCCCATGAATAAGTATCGCCTAAATCAGAAAAAACGGCTGCCCCAACATTGCAGTCGGCCCACAACACAGAAAGGCCCAAATCAACCTTTTTATATACTTCCCTCTCTTCTTCCCGGCCAGGTTGGACCAATTCCTTTCCACACCCGGGGAACAACAGTAACACGGATATAATTACAAGAACTCTCTTCATCATATTTGTTCCGAATAACTACGCCTGCCTCAGGCAGAGGCTGCGGGCAAGGCCGCACAGGAGGGCTTTTGCGGGGCTGTCGGGGAAAAAGGCAAGCGCGGCCACCGCAAGATCGGTTTCTTTCTCGAGGACCTTCTGGGAATATTCGATGCCGCCGTTGTCTTGCACAAAGGGCAGCACTTTGTTGAACCGATCCGCCCCTATGTCGGCCACCACAGCGGCCCGGGCGGCAGCTCCGGCATTCTCAAACGCCCCTATCAGCGGCAGCGTGATTTTATGCTCCAGTATGTCCTGTCCGGCAGGTTTGCCGGTATCCAGCTGCGGGGAATAATCCAGGATGTCGTCCCGCATCTGGAACGCCAGCCCAAGGTGCAGGGCAAAGGCATCAATCGCCTCCAGCTGGGCAGCGGTGCAACCCACATTGCGCGCCCCGGATTTCATAGCGGCGCGGAACAGCGACGATGTCTTGTGGGCGATTATGTAGATGTAATCGTCCAGCGTGGTGTCCAGGCTCTCAGCCTTCTCTATCTGGAACATCTCCCCTTCTGCAAGGTCTCCCAGACACTCCGAGAAGTCCCGCAAGGTCGTTTTTTCGCAAGCATCTATAAGGGTTATCACGCCGCGCGAAAGCCAGTAGTCGCCCACCAGGACAGAAGCCGTGGGAGACATCAGGGCCCTTATCGTGGGGGCGCCGCGGCGGGTATCGCTCGCGTCAGCCACATCATCGTGCAGCAGGGTTGCGGTGTGAATCATCTCTGAAGCCACCGCGCATCGTATGCTGGCCGGGGAACATATTCCGGAGCAAAGCCTGGAGGCGAGCATACACAGCATAGGGCGCAGTTGCTTGCCGCTGCGCCCTATGAGATATTCGTTTACTTTGTTCAGAACCGGTATCCTGGAGGCGAGTGTCTCGGCGAAAAGCTTTTCAAAAGCTTTCCAGTCTTCGCCCAGATATGCTTTTACCTCCGATACCATCTGTTAGAAAATATAAGCCAGGGATATCTGCAGGCAGCGGGCGTTGCGACGCTCGATACCCTCTACCCTGTCTTTGTAGGCAGTAAGATTGGCCACGGGGCCAAAGTTCCAGTTGTAGTTTACGCTCAGCTGCAACGAATTCATAATGTCCAGGCCGCCGCCCACGCTGAGGCCGTATTCAAAGCGGTTGGCTTCTGTGGTCACGGTGCCCAGGGCATTGCCGGCAGCGGTGTCGCTGGTGTTGTTCATAAAGTCGTAGCCGATGCAAGGCGCCACCTGGATGAAGGGACGCAGCACTATCAGGTCCAGGCCCCACTGCAGGTTGAGGGGCATCTCCAGATAGCCCATAGTCCAGCGGGTGGCGTCGTCCACGCGGGTGCCGCGGACGTTATATACCAGCTCGGGCTGGAAGCGGAGGCCGCTCCAGGTTCCGGTGCGGTAGCCGACGCCCACGTGATAGCCGGTGAAATTCTTGAAGAATGCACCGCTTAGCACGTCGTCAGAAATCACGGTGGCGACGTCTTTGTTCAAATCCATATTGGAGTTTGAGAGGCCGGCCTTTACCAGAAAGCCGCCCCGCGCAAACGCCGACAGGCTAAGCACCAGCGCCAGCGCGATGGTCAAAAGGCGTTTCATATTACAGAAGTGCATTCAGTTTTTCTACCAGTGCGCTCTTGGGGTTTGCGCCCACCAGGCGGTCCACCATCTGTCCGTCTTTGAAGAACAGGAAGGTAGGAATGTTGCGGATACCGAACTGAGTGGGGAATTCCTCGCTCTCGTCCACATCACACTTAGCCACAATTGCGCGGCCTTCAAATTCTGCTGCCAGTTCGTCCACTACGGGAGCCATTGCGCGGCAGGGGCCGCACCAGGTTGCCCAGAAATCTACAAGAACGGGCTTGCCACTGGCAAGTATCTCTTTGAAATTGGAATCGTTGATTACTTGTGCCATAATATGTACGTTTTAATTGATTATACTGTTTGTTCTATG
>JAEETP010000012.1 GCA_016290415.1 Bacteroidales bacterium | reverse complement strand
AGACCGCGGCGGAAACCGCTCAGGTGAGTACCGCCCTCTATGGTGTTGATGTTGTTTACGTAAGAATGAACATTCTCTGTAAAGCCGGTGTTGTACTGCATTGCCACCTCAATGGGAATGACCTTGTCGGTCTCCAGATGAATGGCGCTCTCGCACAGTTTCTCGCGGGTGCTGTCAAGGTAATCGATGAACTCTACCAGACCTTTTTCAGAATAGAAAACGTCGGTGCGGGGCTCGGCGATTACATTGCCCTCGTCGTCGGTGCGCTTGCGCTCGTCCCTGAGGGTCAGGCGCACGCCCCTGTTCAGGAACGAAAGCTCCCTGAGGCGGTCGGCGATGGTGTTGTAGTCATATACCGATACAGTGAATATCTCGGGATCGGGATGGAAGGTGATGATGGTCCCGGTGTCGGAAGCGGGGCCGATTTCTTTGACATCGTACAGGGGCTTGCCCTTGGAATACTCCTGCTTGAAGGCCTTGCCCTCGCGGTGGATCTCTGCGGTGAGATGGTCAGAAAGCGCATTTACGCAACTGACGCCCACACCGTGCAAACCACCGGAAACTTTATAGCTGTTTTTGCTGAACTTGCCGCCGGCGTGCAGAACGGTGAGAACCACCTCCAATGCAGAGCGGTGCTCCTTTTCGTGCATACCCACGGGGATACCGCGGCCGTTGTCGGAAACCCTTATCGAATTACCCTCCAGGATGGACACTTCCACATCTGTGCAGAAGCCGGCGAGGGCCTCGTCGATGGAGTTGTCCACCACCTCATATACCAAATGATGAAATCCTCTTGCAGAGACGTCGCCGATATACATCGAAGGACGCTTGCGGACAGCTTCCAGGCCCTCGAGGACCTGAATACTGGACGCCGAATAATTCTCTGCTTCCTGGTTTTTAAGTGCTTGCTCTTCTTGTGTCATATCTTCAAAAATATCCTTGCGAAGATACGAAAAAAACACCAAAAAACCCAGCGTTCAGAGGGCGAAAAAACCTAAAAATTGATGCGCAGTCCGCCCCCTATGTTAAGAGGGAGTTCGGGAATATCCAAATACCTGTAGTTCTGATGGTTAAGAAGGTTGCCGCCCTTGGCGTAAACGGCAAAATGACGGTTGAGCACAGCCGTGAGCACAACGGTCAAATCTGAGTACGTCGGGATAGTGCCGTCCCACGACAAACGTTCGCTGCGGTAGGTGTATGCGGCGTTCAGGAAAAAGCGGCGTTTGAAGTTATATTCCATTGATGCGTCGGCCTCCCATTCGGGCACCATATACACCGGAGAGTTGGTGCCGGTGAAGGCATTGTTGTGCCGCATATTGCCCGTCACTGTCAGGTTCTTGAACTTCCAGGATGTCTCAATACCTATCTCAGTGTTTGCATAGTCGCAATACTCGGGCAGCAGGTACGGCAGCAGGTCGTCCGTCTTCTTGGTCCTGAACTGGAGCTGGTTGGAGTAGTTGCCATAGCCGATATACGGAGAGAGCGCAAGCCTGCCTGCAATGATGCTCTCAAGCGATAGCTTGCACACCAGGTTCTTGGTGCCTATGACCTCTTCTGCGCCATAGTTGACACCTTCTATCCCGTTGCACAGCCAGGGAGCCACCCTGAAGTGCTCTACCAGCGAGTTGAGCTCGTTTCCGCCGGAAACCACGCCTCTAATCCACAGAATATTCTTCCACACCTCAACCTTGACATCCACATCGGGATGTATGGTAGTGGCCGCATCGTCGCCTATATAGGTATTGCCAAAGCGAGCGCCGGCCCTCAGTTTGAAACGCCCCAGCACATACTCGTAGGTGGGCATAAACTCCAGGATTCCGACATTCTGCTTCTGGTCTCCCTTGCCCTCTATGGCATTCTGGTAAATCATATTGACATAGATGCGGTGATCGCCGAAAGAAGAGCCCAGGGTGCCCTTGACGGACATTTTCCTATTGTTGAAAGTAGTGTCTATGACAGTCTCCTGAAGGAGTCTCTTGGCACCGTTTATATAGTTGAAATCCAAATTGTAGAACACGCTGTTCTCCTGGGGATTGGCGGAGCCCAGGGATACATCCACAGCAAAGTCGTTGTAGAAGTGGTCCAGTTCGGCACCATTATACTTATCTCCGTACAGACGGGTGTTGTAGCCCAGCACGGCCGTGAGTTCGCCGGTTTTCCAGGCCCGCTTCACATTGGCGCTGACACCGCCCCCAATCCTGACGGCATTCAAGGCATCGTCTTCTCCCAGATAATCCAGGTCGGCGGCAGAGGCTTTGCCGTCCAGATCCACACCGACATTGAACCGGGGCCTTGCAAACAGCTGCGACTTTAGCTGCAGGTCGGCCACGAAGGGGAACTGGGCGCCGAACTGCGCCATCACATAGGGAGGACGTCGGCGCTCTACCTTGCTGATGCTGTCGGTCTGGTAGGGTGTGAACTCGTAAAGGTCTGTGTATGGCCTGTTGAATATCGAATAGTCAAAGTCGACGTCAAAGCGCTGCAGGCTGTCGGCCACGCTGTGGTCGGAGGTTAGCGGACGGTCTATGTCCGCAATATTAACCTTGTACTGCCTGCTGACCTCCACTGTGGGGTCTATCTGGGCGTACAGACTGCCGCAAAGCATCAATGCGGCCGCAAGTGTCAATATCTTTTTCATCTATTTGATCTTCGATTTAATCTTCATTAATCTCATCTGAACCTGCTCCGGAACGTCGTCCTGGCGGCCCGATGATTTATAATTGTCGGCTATGCTCTGCCAGGTGGCCTGAGCCTGCTCAAAATCGCCGCGGTCGGCAAATGAGTCGCCCAGGGCTATGAAGCTCTTGGCCAGCCAGTAAACCTGGTCGCTCTTCTTGTCGGCAAACTCGTATACCTTGGTCTCGAGGGTGGCGAAATCGCCGCGGTTGTAGGCCTCCTCTATCAGGATGTAGGCACTCTCGGCGCCTATGGCGTCGGAGACATCAGCAGAAAGCTCTGTCAGGATGGGATTCGCAGATTCGCGGTTGCCCAGCACGATGTAAGATTTGGCGGCGATGAAATCGGCCTGGCGCAGGGATGCCTCGTCGGGCGACTCGCTGCGGAGCTTCTCCACCTCGCCAATAGCACGCATATAGTGGCGGCCGCCGTATTCCGAACGGATCAGGCCCAGGCGGGCGGCGGCGCGCACCTCGTCGCTGGAGGTAAGGCCTATCAACTTCTCGTATGCGGTTGCAGATTTATCGTACTGGCCCAGCGAATAGGTCAGGTCGGCATAGTTGCGGGTTGCGGACTCCGCCGTCTCGCCGGTAACCGACTCCAGGGCCTTTTCGTAGGCATCGGCGGCAAACTCCTTGCGACCCTGCTTGCGGTAGGATTCGGCCATATAGTAATGGGCCTGCCCCACCTTTTCCCCTTCAGGATAGGTTTCTATGTAGTTGCGGAGCGCACGCAGGGCGTTGGCATAGTTGCCTGAGAAGTATATCTGCTCTGCGGCATCGAATATCATACTCTCCTTCTCGCTTTCGGTCTTGATGCCCGACAGCCCTACTTTATCCAGATATGCAAGATATTCAGAAGGCCTGTTCTGAAGTTGATAGATGCTCTCCATCCCGGCCAGGGCGTTGCGGGCCTCTGCTGTGCCGCGCAGCTGGCGAACCACCTTGTCATAGTAGGATATCGCCTGGGGATAGTCGCCCGCATTGGCGCTCATCATAGCCATTTCCAGCAGGGACTTGCCGTAGTAAAGACTGTCGCGGTGGTTTATGATTTCGTTGAAGGCGCTCTTGGCCTTGGCGGTCTTGCCCTGGTTCACATAAGAACGGCCAAGCTCATATAGGGAAGCCATATACAGCGGAGACTTCTTGTTCTGCTGCACGGTGGATTCCAGTACCGCCTGCTTCTTGGATTCATTTCCGGCGAGGCCGTAGGCCAGGGATGCCTGGTACCAGGGATAAAGGTCGCCGTCGGTATATTTCTTGGCCACACGCTCGTACTCTACCGCTGCAGCGGAATACTTGCTCTGCATAAAGTAAGAGTCGCCCAGACGGACGCCGGCATCCTTGTCATAGACGCCTTTGCCGCCGGCGGACTGGGAGAGATACTCGTCAAAATAATTTGCGGCAGAACTGTAGTCGCCCAGCTTGAAGTGGGTGTAGGCCACATTGTAGTACAGCTGATGCCCCAGGTCGGTGTTCATAAACGTCGGGGTCATAAGCAACTGGTTCTGCTGCGCCAGGGCGGCTTTATAGTTACCCATATTATACTGGCAATCGGCCAGATAGTAACGGGCGACATTGCTTGTCATATCGTGATTTTCCATCTCGGCAGCCTCTTCCAGCAGCGGAGAGGCGGTGCGGTAACCGCCGCTGTTTATCAGATCCACCGAGCGGAGCAGCAGCGCCTTCTGGAGGTTGGCCCTGTCGCCGGCGGTGGGCTTTTCAATGCTGCGGAGGGCCTCTATGGCGCTCACGTAATCCTTATCTTCCAGAGAAGATGCGGCAACATAAGACTTGATAATATCTTCTTTTCCGCTGTTGGGATACAGCCCCACGAATTTATGGAAGACGCTGATGTCGGAATTGACATCGTAGCTAAGTTTGGCAAAATTGAACAGGGCGTCTTCGCTCACCAGCGGGTCGAAAGAGAGGTTAGAAGCGGCCTTGAAGGCCTCCAGGGCAGCCATTTTGTTGCGCTTCTGCAAATAGCAGTTGCCCAGGTAGTAATATGCGCTCTGCCCTATCGCGTCCTCTGTGCCGGCAACCCTTTTCAGCGCCTCCTCTGCCTTGTTCACATCGCCCAGCGAATATGCCAGCACGCCGTAGAGATAGCGGTCTTTGCGGGTGACCTTTACTCCGGAAGAGATATATTTCTTGAGGTGGCGCATAGCCTCCTCGTTGTCTCCCTTGCCAAAATACGACTCGGCCACCATCCTGCTCAGGTCGGCCTTCTGCTGATTGTTCACGCGGGAATAGAGCTTAGGGCCATTCTCTATGGTGTAGTCATAGTCCTTCATCATAAACTTGCACTCCACCATATAGTATTCGGCCAGCAGAGCAAAGCGGGAGTCGTCGCGGGCCTGCTCAAAGAACGAATATGCCTCGTCAAACTTCTTCTGCAGATATTTCACATAGCCCGAATAATAGATGGCCGGGAATGTATACTGTGACCGTTTTGCGGCGATGACCTTCTGGAAACCTTCCAGAGCCTCGTCGTACTTGCCGGCGTATATGCTGCAGTAAGACCTCTTGAAATAGAACGGAATGTGCGCGCTGCGATACAGGTTGCGGGGCTGGATGCCCTCGTACATCTTAAGGGCGTCTGTATATTCCTGGCTGTCAAACTTGGCATCGGCCAGATTCAGCTTGAGCACGGCCAGCTGCGGGTCGTTGGGGAAATCCACCTCCAGGTTCTTTACCAGGCCGTCCACATCTTCGCGGCCAAGGGCAATGGCGCACATAATCTTGTTTGCCATCACCTCGGAATAAAGCAGCGAATGTTTGTCGGGAAGGTCCTTTGCCAGAGCATCCAGAGCCTTCTCTGCAGAGACATACATCCCGCTGTTGTACAGTTCTTTGGCCTGTTCCAGCCGCACCGAATAAGAATCGCTTCCCAGCACCTGGGCGGGTGCGGGAACGGCGGCCAGCAAAAGGGCCGCTGCAGCCGCCATACAGAGTATTTTATTGCGCATTATATTCAACTCTATTATTGGGTCAAATTTAAGCTTTTTTTCTAAATTTGGGGTATGGATACTAGCACCCCACTGATTGAATTTTCCCGCGTCGATATCAATAACGGCGACAGTCTGGTTATCGCGGACCTGGACTTTACCCTTAACAAGGGCGATTTTGTGTATCTCACCGGCAAGGTCGGCAGCGGCAAGACCTCTATTTTGAGATCTTTTACCGCAGAAAATCCAGTGCGAAACGGCAAGGCCCGGGTGGGAGATTTCAATCTCATAGGCATTAAACGCAAGCAAATACCATACCTAAGGCGTTCCCTGGGGGTTGTGTTCCAGGACTTCCAGCTGCTTATGGACCGCAGTGTGCACGACAATCTGGAGTTTGTGCTCCGCAGCACCGACTGGAAAGAAAAGCGCGCCATTGAAGAGCGCATCAGCGAGGTTCTGGAGCAGGTCGGCCTCACCAGCAAGGCCCACAAGATGCCCCACCAGCTCTCCGGCGGAGAGCAGCAGCGCGTGGCGATTGCCCGTGCCCTGCTTAATAAACCCGCGGTGATTCTGGCCGACGAACCCACCGGCAACCTGGACGGCGAAACCACCGCCGGCATTATGGAGCTGCTGACCCGCATCAACCGCGAGACCGGCACCGCCATAGTTATGGTGACCCACAACACCGCCCTGCTTAGCAAATATCCCGGCCGCGTTTTCGTGTGCAAGGACTGCAGCTGCCACGAGATTATCAGCGAGCAGGAAATCATAGAACTGGACTTCTAATGAAAAAGCGCTATGCCGATATTGTGGGCTGGTTCGAAGAGAATATGCCCCTGCCCAAGCCGGAGCTGCATTTTGACAACGCCTGGCAACTGCTGGTGGCGGTGATGCTATCGGCCCAGTGCACCGACAAACGAGTGAATATGGTGACCCCCGCCCTGTTCGAGGCCTACCCCACGCCCAAGGCAATGGCCGCGGCCGGCTTTGAAGATGTGCTGCAATACACCAAATCGGTATCCTATCCAAACAGCAAGACTCAGCATCTGATAGATGCCGCAAAAATGATAATGAGCGACTTTGGCGGCGAAGTGCCCAGCGACGGCGAGCAGCTGCAAAAGCTTCCCGGCGTGGGCCGCAAAACCGCCAATGTGGTCACCAGTGTGCTGTGGGACAATCCCGTGATTGCGGTGGACACCCACGTTTTCCGTGTGGCGCGGCGGCTTGGCCTCAGCAAAGGGACCACGCCTCTGGCCGTAGAGAAAGACCTCACCGCCAACATCCCGGCAGAGAAGCGTCCCACCGCCCACCACTGGCTCATACTCCACGGCCGCTACGTGTGCAAGGCGCTCAAGCCGCAGTGCGAAAAGTGCGGCCTGGCCCCTTTCTGCGCCGAATACAAGAAAACCAATGGCGCAAGATAGCTTCACCGATATCCTTGCCGACTACCGCTCGTGGCTT
Source organism: Bacteroidales bacterium (assembly GCA_016290415.1). Lineage (GTDB taxonomy): Bacteria > Bacteroidota > Bacteroidia > Bacteroidales > UBA932 > Equibacterium. The sequence goes on along the minus strand of JAEETP010000012.1, from coordinate 29,557 downwards.
CGCTTCGAGCGGAGTATGTCCCCGAATACCATAGAGGGCTATTCCCGGGATGTGTCGGCCCTTTTCGGCTGGCTGCGGGAGGCGGGCGTCGCCAAGCCCGAAGACGCCACCGGCGACGACCTGTGCCGCTACATCGGCGCTATGGCAGAGCAGGACATCTCCAAGCGGAGCCAGGCCCGCGCCATAAGTTCAATCAAATCTTTGTACGATTTCCTGGATCGCGAAGGACGCATCTCAAAGTCGCCCTGCGACGCCCTGGACTCGCCCAAGATGCAGCGCTACCTGCCGGTGGTGCTGAGCGTGGACGAAGTCAGCGCTATCATCAACTCGGTTGACCTCTCCAAGCAAGAAGGCCACCGCAACAAGGCGATGCTGGAGATGCTCTACAGCTGCGGCCTGCGTGTGAGCGAGCTCATCACACTGAAAATTTCCGACCTTTTCTTTGACGAAGGCTTTATCCGGGTCAAGGGCAAAGGGAGCAAGCAGCGGCTCATTCCCGTGGGGGAATATGCCGTGAGCGCCGTAAAACTATACCTGGACCAGCGCCGCACCCTTCCCGTTGCCAAAGGCTGCGAAGATTTCCTGTTCCTGAACCGCCGCGGCCGGCCGCTGACCCGCCAGATGGTCTTCACACTAGTTAATGAACAGGCAGCTGCAGCCGGCATCGGCAAAAAAATCTCTCCCCACACCTTCCGCCACTCCTTTGCCACCCATCTGGTAGAAAACGGCGCCGACCTGCGCGTGGTCCAGCAGATGCTCGGTCACGAATCCATCCTCACCACAGAAATCTACACACACATCGACACCGCCAAGTGGCAGGAATCCATCCTCAAATACCACCCGGAACGGTAATTAGATCATTCTTATTCTTTGTGTAGTGGATACCATTCGCTGGGGAAATAACCTTCATTAATTCTTTTCAAGACCATTGAAGGGCTGCCGATGTCTGCAGAGTAAAATGACTCTGGAAGTATTCCTACATTTTGCTTCGGCTGATTAATAGTCCAAACCTCCCAATTGTTTGAGACTCTCTTCTCAAACAGAGGAAACCGGCCATAGTCTTTACTCCTACGAAAGACGGAGTAATCCTATAACATGCAATTATATCTTTGTGCAATCTCATTAGCATAATCGTTGATATTGAAATGTTTATTATTAATATTACTCATAGTCCTAGGCAAGCAAGCATGCCAACGCATAATGGTTTTTGAATCAGAAAAGTATACTTTAGCAAGAATTAGATTTTCTGAGGATGTCGTATAAAAGAGTTCGAGATCCAACAAATCAATAAAGTGCCCCATTGTTACAAATGACAATAAGTCTTCAATTATTTGATTCTGATTGACTCTTTCTCTATATAGAGCACAGTCTAGTTTATAACGGCCGATATCTCTGTAATTTTGTTCAGCTTCAATTATATCATAGCATTTGATGTAGATGCAGTTATCAGAAATTTCACTTGCACTGACCTCTTTAGCCATAGAGATAAGTGCATCTGATGTACTTGTAAATGAACCGCGTAAATCCATCATTCTAATAGGGGGTAAATAGGTTAACTATATTAGTTTTTATAGACGGGGCAAATATATATTCTAATCCACCTATCCAAGTTGGATTAGCATCATTACCCATAAAGTGCAGTCCATTCTTTATGGAAACATCTTGATTGTAATACATTAGCTCTAATGTGGACTTGGGTATTTTAACTTGCACTAATGTGCCTTCGTTACTAATATATGTCGCGGCATATTCTGGAGAGTCTGTCATGTACAATGGTGCATTCCCACTCTCAGTACCTGTAGTTCCTCTGTACAGAGTCACGTATGAACCGTCAGGGTCATTAACGAAATCATATTGTATAGGCTCATTAAGATTAGAAGCTTTAGGAATCGTCGGTTTACGGATTTTGATGGGGCTGTCATTTCTCACAGTTTGCTGCGATAGTTCTATTGTAGGGCGAGGCTCTTTCCCCGTCCAGAACGACTTCCCATTTACTTTCGCTGCGACGCCTTGTATGGCTCCTCCCATAGCTGCTCCTGAAAAGATGCCGAGTGCCATTCCTTGGGCGCCAGCGTTAATTGCACCATCGATAGTCCCGGTTGATAACGCGCCAAATCCAAGTCCGTTGACCGCACCCGCAGCCGCTCCAGAAAAGGCTCCAGTAAAAGCGCCCCCTAAGAATCCGCCATAACCGGCAGCTGCGACCATTGGTGCTACGGCTGCCCCGACATAACCACCTATCATAGCAGACGTGCATCCTATCAGCACCCCGCAATAAATGTAGCCAAACATCTCATCACCAGTCGCACCATTTGCCTTACCCAGCTTATAGCCTTGGTATCCACCTACAACACCTCCGATAATAGCGCCTGCGGCTGCAATAAGAATCGCGTCGTCTATTCCAAACAATTCTCCAGTTCGGTCGTTATACTTCAGCGGATTATTCAGGCAGTACGAGTATCTGTTGAAGTTCCCGGGGAAATCCGGCGACTGGACGTACGGGTCGGGAGAGAGGAAGCGGCCGAGGACGGGGTCGTAGAGGCGAGCGTTCATATTGATGAGGCCGAAGTCCTCCAGGTGTTCGTGGCCGCACCAGCCGCGGTTGATGTAGAACGATGTCGAACCCCTGCCCCAGGCATCGAAGTTGCCACCGCTCTGCAGCGCGCCGCTTATTGCAAGTACATTGATGCTGCCCAGATAGTCGCGGCCTATGACGTAGGGTTGCCACTGCGTCCAGTTCTGTCCTTTGAAGAGCACCATAGGCGCTGTGTATGCGTCGCCGCCCAGATAGAGCCACTCCGACAGGCCGTCCATCACGTCGTCGTTTATCTCGTAGCGGCCGCCTATGTAGTAGCGATCTATGTTCTCTCCCCAGCGAGTGATGTGCGTCCTGACCCTGTCATGGTCGGCATCGTAGGTGAAAGAAGCGGATTTGTCGCCCTGTACTATAGTAGATGGCCTGTCGTATGCTGTGTATGTGACACTCTGCTGCGCCGTGCCCATCGGAGATGTAGAAGTGGCGTAGAGGTCGGTTATCCTGTAGGGATGGTCACCATCCTGATAGGCCATCGTCCCCATGCCGCCCATCGAGGTGATGTTATTGTTGGTGTCGTAGGTGATATTGTTGTTTGCCGCACTTGTGAGTCTTCCCAGATTGTCGTATGAGAAGTTCTCCGTCGTGGTGTTGCCGCCGTAGGTCCGCGAGCGTGACAGCAGGTTGCCGGTTGTTGCATCGAACGTGTAGCTGTGGTCCATCAGCGCACCGCCGTTCAGTTTGCGGAAGGTCGGCAGACCGTACTCGGTGTAGCCATAGGTGCGTGTCACTCCTCCGGAGGTCGCTGCCGTAGGCTGCCCCAGGTCGTTCTCTGCGCTGAGCTGGTATATCACCGTGCCGTCCGGCAATGTGGTTTTGTAGTTGTGTCCGTTTGCGTAATAGTAAAGTTCTGATGTGATATATCCGTTGTGGTTGGTGTAGGACACCGACGATGTCCTGCCGTAGGTGTCATAGATGAAAGCCTTCTGTAGCCACCTGCCGCCGGGGACGGAGTCCTTTACGCTGAGAGGACGGTCGTATGCATCGTAAGTGTAGCGTGAGAGTGTGCCGTTGGTGGATATCTTGGAGACAAGGCGACCGCATGTGTCATATGTAAACGATGTGTTGAAGTCGGGGCGTATTATGGATGACATTCGGCCCAGACTGTCGTAGTGGGTGGCGATGCTGCCCAAGGCATTGGATTCCGTTATAGTGGACGTACCGTTCGCATTGGTGGCATACGATGTGCTGCGCGTTCCGGCGGAAGGGTCGACTATGGACGTCCTTCTACCGAGGGTGTCGTAGGTGAAGGTGGTCGCCGGCAACCCGGTCTTGCCAACCAGCATCGGCTGTCCGTCGTCACGGTAGAAGTATGTCACCGTGGATAGGGAGTCAGCCGCTATGCGCAGCTCCCCGTCGGGCCCAGTCTTCCTTGTCGTCTTGATATTGTCCTTTGTCTCGGTGACGGTGGTACCGGTGCGTTTCCACCGTGTCATGCGTCCGGACGGCTCGGATACAAGTCCTAGCCTGCCATATTCATCGTAGGTGTAAGTGGTCCAATATGTAGGAGAGGTCCCTCGGTATGGCAGTGACACCTTCTTCCGATGGCCCCGCTGGTCGTACTGCGTTGCGACCTTCTGCCACTGGCCGTCGAAGCGTCTCTTGGCGTGCAGCACCTCCCGGCATGCGGCATCGTAGTCGATGATGACGTCGGGCGCTCCAGAAGATGTGGATGTCTCCCTGTAGACGCCGCTGCCGCCCCAGGCGCGCGCAAGTGAATCAACCGTCCCGTCGGGATGTACGGTGCGGGTCACACGGCCCCATCCGTCGCGATATGAATGCGTAAGCTGGCCCTTGTGGTTCGTGACGATGGACGGATTGCCGTATTGGTCGAAACCTGAGTATGTCGTGGTATGTCCAAGGGCGTCGGTTGACGATATAAGATGTCTCCCCGAGTTATCATAAGCATACGACTTTCCTGTGAAGACCATTGAGCCTGACGGTGCCGACTCCTCGCGGATGACGTTGCCGTGGCTGTCATACTGCCAGCGGTCGGTGGAAGATAGATGCGCTGTTGGCTGTGAATTGTCGGATGCCCGCTCCAGCCTGTATGTATGCTGCGTTATTGGCCGGAACAATGTGTCGCGAGTATAGACGACACGTTCTCCCATCTTGCTGATGCCATCCCCGTCGCGGTCGTGGAACGAGTCCTGCGATGACACTATGCCGAGCACATATCTCGTCGGTGTGTTGCTGTGCTGATATGTCGTCTCGACGATATCTTTTGTGATGACCTGCGCTCCGTTCAATGTGCAGCTCTTCAACGTGGTGACCTTGGTTGGGAAGTCGAAGTTGCCGCTCCTGTATGTATATGTTGTCGTGCTCAGGACACCGTCGATGGACTGCGTCACATCCGTCTGTGTCAGGCGAGGAGCAAGCTTTCCATTGAAGGTGTTGTTGTCGTACGAATATGTGGTTGTGGCCAGTGGTCCATGATTGATGTAACGCGAATACAGCGACACGCTCATTAGTACGCCCCTCTTCTGCGGGTTGTACACACTGATGGTATTGTGGTAAACGCCGTCCAGGTTGGAGGATGTCTGCGTCTTGGCGAATCCGCAGAACCCCAGGCCTTGGGTATGAACAACTCCGTCATACCATGAATAGGTTTCCTGAAGCCCCGATGGCGTAGTGGCAGTCTCGGACATGAACCCCTTGGCACCTGTAAGGACATATATCGGCAGCACGCGCAGCTGGTAGCCGTCGTCGGCGCTTACCGTGGTGTTGCCGGTCCAGTATGTGCTAGATTTGGGAAGGTAGCCGTAGGTGTTGCGCACAATCTTGCCGAAGCTGTCGCAGGACTGGACCAGGTGGCGGAGGGGAGGAACGTAGGACGTGTAATCGTAAATGCGCACATACTTCCCGTAGACAGTCACGAAACTGCTCATGGCGGAGTGTTCGACAACGTTGGGCGGAAGTAACACGGCATTATCGGGGATGGCGGTGGCTGTGGTGCTGTAGTAGCTGAAACCAACGCCATTGATGTTTCTGTAATATAAGATGTCCGAGTCCCTCAGCTGCACCAAGTCAGGATATCCGTCCCGGTCTATGTCCATGAACATGAACCTGTCATCCGCCTGGTAGTTGCAGATGTGCATCGTATCTGTCTGGGCAAATCCTATGCCGGTATTGTAGTGGAAATACCACCTGTCATCATAATGGGACGCCTGTATGATGTCAATGTAGCCGTCGGCGTTTATGTCCGCGAAATATGAGCGATCGGTATCAATGATATCCGAATGGATTACGTTTATCCAACCGTCATCTGCCAGCTCATCGTTTTCATATCGGTATACATACATCCTATCAACAGCAGCGATGCACAGTTCAGTTCGGCCATCGCCATCGATGTCTTGACACACAATTCTCCTGTCCTGATTAAAGGTGACTGGCTGCGTGCCTATTTCGTCGAGCAATTCGCCGGTTGCCAGGTCAACCAGACTGGTCCAACTCGTCTGCCCGTATTCATAGCAGTTTTTACTGTAGCACATTGCCAGCATCTGGGTGGTACCGTCGCCGCGGAAGTCGCCCCAGCGGAAAGCACGCTGGCTCGGGCTGTAGTGGATGCCGTTGTAGATACGGCCTTTGAGAGTTACTTCGAAACTCGTTACTGTGACATTGTTCGCGGATAAGGGGTTATATTTCCAGACAGATATTTTTATACGGGACCCGTCGTTGTTGGTTGATAGACAACTGACGATTACCATCTCATCCACTCCGTCTCCATCTACGTCCACGGCTTCTGCTGTTAGAAAACCAGACGGAGGTGATATGGAGAAGCGGACATCGGGATTGGTCAGGCTGGGGATGAAGGCCAAAATAGAGTCGGCTGGATAACTATATGCGTACTTATGATATCCTATCTGGGTGTAGTTGTTGATCCCCGCATAGCCCACAAGGCCGTCATCGTAACTCCCCGGCACAAACTTGCCGCGGCGGAAAATCGGGTTTGTGGTGATGCCTCTCTGAAGAGTTATCGAATCCGCCAGCTGAAGATGGCTGGTACCAGACGGAGTGTCATTGTCATAGCCATAGGTAAACGTAAGTGGCGGCAAGGACTCGCCGGATGAATTTGTTACTGATATCGACGTCAGTAGGGAAGCGTTAATAGAGGCAGGAAATATATTGGAAAACGAATAAGTATAAAGGTTAACTCCGCCAGACTTTGATGTAATGGTAGAAATAATAGGTTTTCGAGTCATTTTGCGGCCTGCGTAATATCCGAAAACACCGCTGTACGAGATGTTGCTCGAGAAGATGATGCTGGCCGAGGCATTTCCGGCGGCATCGAACCCGTAGCGAACGCCCGTAAGCGTCGGTCGGGCATCTTCGTCGAAGTTGGGAGTAAACGTATAAGTATATTCTATCCTGTCTCCGTTGATGTTGGTCGTACTTACTACGGGATAGACGGGCATCGTGAACCTGTTGTCTACGGACATGCCGTAGACGGCGGTGGCACCGTCGGGATATAGGGCGGTAAAAGAGTTAATATATCCGCTCAGTCCCCTGTGTGGTGCCACGAGAATATGTCCGGTGGCAGTAACCAGAGGATAGGAAGCAGACGTGGCTGGATCTAAATTGGTTACCAGCCGGACCCCGTCCAAAGAGAATACACCATCCCTGTCGGACGAGTCAGGGGCTTCAATTACCCCATCCCAGTATGTTGTCTTGCTTGAGAGGGTGATTTCTGAGAGCCCTGCAATGTCCCATCCATATCCCATATAGCCGTAGCCGCCCTGACTGTTGTAGACCAAAGAAAGAGATGGTGCATAATTGACGTCAGGGGCGGTGAAGATGGGAACGGAGTATGTCCTCGCTCCCGAGCCCGAGACGCCATAGTCCAGAGGAATGGCCCCTACTGAATAATCCGTCATGTCCCGAATGTCCCTTCCAACAGGCAAAGGCCGCAGTTTCATAACTTCGGCCATCATTGAATCTTGGTATGCATCTTTCTCGGCTTGAGTCTTGATGAAAGGACTTATCTTGACGGTGTCTTTCTCCGTATACTTATAAGATGGCTGCCGCCCGTCATCACTTGAATCATCAGCAAGTTCTGCATTGATAAGCCTACTCGTATCAACATTTGGCATACTTCTTTGCCGCGCTCCTTGATATACTCTCGAAACTCGATTCCCAAGAGTATCGTGCGAATACTGAAAGTGGTTTGTCTGCGCAGAGACACTACCACTCAACAAGAGTGCCAGCAGCGACAATAAAATACGAGATTTCATGACAACGGGACTTTTATCAAAGTTATGGAATTATTACGGCAATCCCAAACGGAATGCAATGCGACCGTACTGTCACAACAGCAATACGAAATTCACAGGTAGCAAGGACACTTCTGGGAGGGTTGTGGAGCATGTTTGTGCGACCTGTGAGGCCAAATCGCCGCGCAGGTTGCAGCAATAGCCGTCAGAATGCCCTGAAGGGCACATGTCCGCAACCTGCGAATGTCGTGATGCCCCGAGCAGATAATACCCGAAGCTTGAAGGGATTGAGTGCTGCCGGGGATATTGTGCTTTTTAGCTGCGCGTCAGCATCACAAGCTCCGGTTAGGGGCGCGAGCAAGGCGAGCGTCACTAATTGAGATTGTCGACGACGTTACGGGTGCCTTCAAGGCATCCGTAAAAGGAGGAGTCAAGCGAAAAGGAGCTTTGAAGCGGTTAAACGCGCAGCGTTAAGAAAAGCACCATCCCCGACAGCCCTCATCCCCTTCAAGTAAGGTAAGATATCAGTGTTCTTTAACAGTTGAGCACAGCAATAACGTCCACAGCATAGTGTATAGAACAACAATGTGCTCATTCCGCTATCGGACAGCGGGATGAGCACATTGTTTTAGCAGACAAACTGACTATCAGCCTAATAGAGGCGGAGCCGTGCTCAAGGGTAAAAGAATTAAATCATCAGGGCTGCAACGAGTGCCAAGATGGCATAGAACTCGGGGAGAGCGGCGTAGATGAGGGTGTTGGTCATTACGTTGTGGCCCTGGCTGACGCCGATGATACCGTTGGCGCAAACCTGGCCCTGACGGATGGCGGAAAGCAGGCAAACTGCACCCACTGCGAGGCCGACGCCGAAGAGCATCGGACCCTGGGCTGCGAAGTCCTTGCCCATCCACATCAGGAAACCCACGAAACCGTAGATACCCTGGGTTGCGGGAAGCGCGGAGAGAATCATATAGGTTGATGATTTTTCAGGAGCTTTTTTGAGCGCTCCCTCTGCTGCATTGCCCGCGATGGTGGTGCCTATGGCACTTCCGATACCGGCCAGACCCAACATCAGACCGAATCCGAGATAACCGAGAATTAAATTGATCATAATTGTTATTTATTTTATTAGTTATTATTTTTCAATGGGTTGTATTTGGCGCCCATACCTTCGTAGCCGCTGTTCTTGAAATACTCCAGGAAGTTGAGTCGCAGAGGGTGTACAAACGCACCCAGGCAGCACATCAGCAGATTCAGGGTGTGACCTATCAGTAATATCAAAACGAATGCTATCCAGCGCCCAACGCCGCCGTCGCCCAGCACCATAGTGCCAAGGGTATTGAAGGCGCCGCCAAGCATACCGCCGGCGAGGCCCAGGGCGTAGAGACGGATGTAACTGAGCACGTCGCCCAGCAGGCCGGTTGCGGTCTGGTAAGTGTCCCAGAGACCGGCGCCGATATTGATCAGCGGGTTGCGGCCCGGCTTGTTGAACAGGAATATTCCCAGGAACGACAGCGCCCCCACTATAATGATGGCCCAGCGGGTCACATTGGGCGAGAATATGCCGCCCAGCGTGAGCAGGGCAATGGCTATGCCGCCCACAATCAGTATCAGCCAGCCCCAGGCGCTCACAGCCTCCTTGAAGCCGAAGCGCTTGGTGAACATCACCGCCTTGACAGTCATCGCCAAAACGAGATGGAAGATACCGATGATGATGGAGAGCACCATACCGTAGTCGTAAGTGGTGCCGGGGAACTTGGCCGGCAGCATAATCTTGTGCATCCACTCGGGAACCCAGGCGGCGGTGCGCAGGTCAATGCCAAACGCGGTGCCCAGCACCAGGCCCACTATGGTAGTAGCCACGCCCAGAATGGTGATAAGCGTGCCCATTCCCTTGAACATCCCTATCTTGAGCCATCCCTTTGCTATTGCTATGCCCGCCAGTATCAGCACCAGGCCGTAGCCGGCATCGCCCATACACATTGCAAAGAACAGCAGGAAGAATATGGATATCATAGGGGTCGGATCGGCCTCGTCGTATACCGGCAGGCCGTACATTCCGGTGATGCGCTCGAATTCACGGGCGAACTTGGTGTTTTTCAGCTTGATGGGAGGGTTGTCCTCCGGACGGGTCTTCTCTTTGATGCAGAAGGCGTCCAGACGGGCCATCTCCTTTTCCAGACGCTCGTCTTCTGTGCTGGGGGCAAAGCCCACGAACACAGAGAGGGTGTCCTCTGCGGCATTGTCTGCCGCAACACCTGCCAGATAGTGGTCCAGACGGCCCATAATCTTGTCGTACTCCTTCTCCAGAAGAGGCATATCGCGGTCCTTGGCAGCCCTGATTTCTTCCAGGCACTTGGCCTCTTCCTGCTCGAGCTCCTTAACGCGAAGCTGAATCTGCGATGCGGAGGCCTTGGGCGCGGCAATCTCGCTGCCTGCCAGGAATGCGGGCATTTTCTCCGACTCGGGGAGTACGGTGGTGAAATATTTGGTGCCCTTGTGCTCTGAAATCACCTGCAGCGGCACCTCGTTTTCCCATTCGGGATCAAATCTCTTGGCAGCAATCTGATGGAAATGAATCTCCATACCGCGGCCGCGCAGAGCCTCTATGGCATCGGCAGAAAACTCGCCCCAGGGCAGGGCTGCATCATATTTCTTTTTCTCTGCCTGAAGTTCCTCGCGGATTTTTACCAGTTCGTCGCTGGTCTCCGCCTCCAGATTTGCCATCTGCTGCTTGATGCCGGCCGCCTGGGCCAGTATCGCAGCCGATTCGCCGTCCACCGGCTTGGTAGAGCGGGTGATGTCCACCACGCCCATCTCGGCCAGGTCGGCCAGGAATTTCTCCTTGTCTGCACTGAGCAGGATAAAGGAATATTTGGTCATTCTCTCTATCATAGCTGCTCCTCCTCTTCTTCCGCCGCGTGGCGGGTCTTTACTATCTTCTGGGAGGCCTTGGAGATATTCTCCTCATCCTCCATAAATCTCTTGATCTTGCGCATAGCCTCCTGATAGCCGGGAATCTGCACCTTTTCGTACAGATTCACCTTCTGGGTGGTTTTCTTGCGCTGGTAGTCCAGGATACGGGCCTTTTCCAGCAGGATCTGGCTTTCTATGCCTATCTGGGCCAGGTTCTTGAGGATTTCCACGCCGTCGGTATACCACATCGGCTTGGCAAAGGCGTCGAAAGGCTTCACGGAATAGTTTATGGACTTCAGGTGCGGAGTCTTGACGCCCGCCACCTTGACCACATCCAGTTCCACGCCGTCTATGGTTATCAGGCCCGGCTCAAACTCGTTCCAGAGAGAGGCCATATAGTCGTAACTCTCCAGGGCTTTCTGGTATTCTCCAGAAAGCTCTTCGGCCCTCTCCTTGGCGTGCTTCACCTCTGCCCGCAGCGCACTCTCTTTGTTTTTGAGGGTGGGCAGCGCGCGGGTGCGGATCTTCAGCTGGCGGCCGAGCTCCGTGAGCGACGTCTTGTTATATTGATATTTAATGGCCATTTGCCTACTCTTTCCAGTACTTTTCTGTCAAAGATTCCTTGATACCAGTCTCTGTCTTGGAGAAATATTTCCTGAAGAGGCCCCAGGCGGTGTCCAGCATCTCCTCTATGGAGATATTTACGTCTATCGCAAGCAGTTTCACCGAATATTCCTTGGCGTATTCCAGGCAACGCTTGTCGTAGTCGCTAAGGTCAAAACCGTTTTCCAGTTTGGTCTTGGCGTTGGCGGCATCGGCATAGAGACGCACGGCGGTGTTCATCACCGCACTATGGTCCTCGCGGGTCTTCTTGTTCTGAACCAGCTGTTTCAGACGGGAAAGGCTGCGGAACGGGTCAATAATGACCTTTCCTGTGTCAGTGTCCATACGCAGGAACAACTGGCCTTCTGTGATATAACCGGTGTTGTCGGGGATGGCGTGGGTAATGTCACCGTCGTTGAGGGTTGTGACCGCAATGATGGTGATGGAACCGCCGTCGGGCAGCTGCACGGCCTTCTCGTAGATCTTGGCCAGGTCGGAATAGAGCGAACCGGGCATAGAGTCCTTTGAAGGAATCTGGTCCATACGGTTGGAGACGATACACAGCGCATCGGCATACAGCGTCATATCGGTGAGCAGCACCAGCACTTTCTCGTGCTTGTCCACGGCAAAGTATTCGGCTGCGGTGAGCACCATATCGGGAATCAGCAGACGCTCTACAGGCGGCTGGTCGGTGGTGTTCACAAAGCTGATGATCTTGTTCAGCGCGCCGGCAGCCTCAAACGCCTGTTTGAAGTACAGGTAGTCATCGTTGCTCAGACCCATACCGCCCAGGATAATCTTGTCCACATCGGCACGGAGGGCCACCTGCGCCATAACCTGGTTGTACGGCTGGTCGGGGTCGGCGAAGAACGGAATCTTCTGGCCCGACACCAGCGTGTTGTTAAGGTCGATGCCGGCGATGCCTGTGGGAATCAGCTGCGAAGGCTGCTCCCTCTTGTAGGGGTTCACGGAGGGACCTCCGATGAAACGCTTCTCGCCTTCTACCCTGGGACCGCCGTCAATGGGGTCGCCGTAGGCGTTGAAGAAACGTCCGGAGAGTTCGTCGCTCACCTTGAGCGAGGGGGCCTCGCCAAAGAACTTGACCTCGGCGTCAGTGGGGATACCCTCGGTGCCTGCAAACACCTGCAGGGTCACGGAGTCACCTTTGATTTTCACCACCTGCGCAAGGCGTCCGGCCACACTGGCCAGCTCGTCGTTGCTCACGCCCTCTGCGTGCAGCGAAACGGTTGCCTTGGTTATGGAATCCAACTGTATATATGTCCTTGCAAAAGCGTTATTTGTTGCCATTAGAAAGGATATTGTTTATTTGACTTAGATAACTTTCAAACTTCTCGCTCTTCCAGGGAGAATAGTTCATCTGGCGGAAGTGGTTTATGATCTCCTTGAAGAACTTGCCGCACTCTTCAAACGACTCAAAGTCGAACTTCATATCGCACACTTCCAGCACTTTGGTGAGCATAAAGTCCTGACGTTCCATCAGGCACTGGCTGTCCACGGGATCGAAGGCGTCCTGCTGGAGAATCACAAAGTCTATGAGCTCAGACTTCCAGAAAGTCTCGTGATAGCTCAAAGGCACGCCGTCGTCTCCCAGAATGTTGATCTGCTCTGCCATCTCCTTGCCGCGGCGCACGATAACCTTGGCGCGCTGCACGTCGTTTACCCAGCCGGGACGGACAGCCTTGTCCAGATAATCTATAATCTCGGGATACTCGAGGTATTTGGAGTAGGAGTCCAGCGGGTTCACCGCAGGGTAGCGCTTGCTGTCGGCGCGGGCCTGCTCCAGCGCGTAGAAGCAGCGGGCGGCCTTCTTGGTAGATTCGGTCACCGGCTCCTTGAGGTTACCGCCGGCGGGCGACACGGTGCCGATGAAGGTCACCGAACCGGTCTCGCCGTTGTTCAGCTTCACAATGCCGGCGCGGGAATAGAAGTTGGATATGATGGCAGAGAGGTCCACGGGGAACGCATCGGCTCCCGGAAGTTCCTCCATACGGTTACTCATCTCGCGCAACGCCTGTGCCCAGCGGGAAGTGGAGTCGGCCAGCAGCAGCACCTTCAGACCCATTGCACGGTAGTACTCGCAAATGGTCATCGCGGTGTAAACCGACGCCTCGCGGGCCGCCACGGGCATGTTGGATGTGTTGCAGATGATGGTGGTGCGCTCTATAAGCTTGCGGCCGGTGTTGGGGTCAATCAGTTCGGGGAACTCCTTGAAGATCTCCACCACCTCGTTGGCACGCTCGCCGCAGGCAGCCATAACAATGACCTCGGCGTCGCACTGACGGGCAATGGCGTGCTGAAGCACGGTCTTGCCGCAGCCGAACGGGCCCGGGATGAAGCCCGTACCGCCTTCTGCTATAGGATTGTAAGTATCTATGGTGCGGACGTGCGTCTCCATAATCTTGTAGGGACGCGGCTTCTCTTTATAACCGCCGATGGCCACCTTCACGGGCCACTTCTGCACCATTGTCACCTTCACTTCGTTGCCTTTGGCGTCGGTGAGGACGGCGATGGTGTCATCTATCTTGTACTGACCGGCAGCGGCCACGCTCTTTACGGTATATACGCCCTTGAAAGAGAACGGAACCATAATTTTATGAGGCAGCCAGCCCTCTTTTACCTCACCCAGCCACGATGCGGCCTCCACCTTGTCGCCAGCCTTGGCGATGGGGGTGAAGTCCCAAATCTTGTCGTGATCCAGGGGTGCGGTATACTCGCCCCTCTTCAGGAATACGTCTTCCATAGTGGCAAGGTTGTTCTGCAGGCCATCGTAACTGCTGGAAAGCAGTCCGGGGCCCAGGACGGCCTCCAGCATATGCCCGTCAAACTCCACCTTGTCTCCCTGGTGGAGGCCGCGGGTGCTCTCATACACCTGGGCAAACGCATTCTTGCCGCTGACCTTGATGACCTCTGCCATCAACTTGACGCCATTCAAATCTATGTAACAGATTTCATTCTCAGCCACGTGACCTTCATACTGTATGGTCACGAGGTTGGAAATAATACCCGTTACAACGCCGGTTGTCTTCATATATATCAGAATTCTATTTTGTTTTTATCGTAAGTTTCATCTATCTCCTGCACAAAATCGTCAAACAGCTTGCGGCCGGTAACCCGGTCGAGGCGGTTCCAGCGGGCAATTATGTGGAACTTGGCCAGGAAGGCCAGGATCACGTTGATGTTGAACACGTCCAGCATCACCAGATTCTCTATCTTGTCCCAAAGCACATTGCACACGGCCTGCTCCCTTCTGAGTATATCGGGAGTCACGAAAGCCTTGCGCAGAGCCTCTTTCTCTTCAAAGTCCTCCCCGCTCTCGCGGCGCTCCAGATAGGCCACCTTCTCTGTGCGGAGCAGCCAGTCAAAGGCAAAGTACTCGCGGATGAACCGGTTGCCGCAGCGGCGGCACGAGCGGTAGAAATCTTCTGTGAGATTTTCGTCCACGAAGCCCTGCTCCAGCCACTCCACAAGCCTGCGGTCTTCCTGGCTCAAGGAGAAAAAGATATTCTCCCGCACGAAATCGTAGTCAAAATCGTGCTTCTCGAAATCGAGAGCCAGATCGGGAAGGCTTGCAATTATATAAGGATAGTTATCCATCTCCGGGGCTACTTGCCAAACAGAATCTTTGCGGTTGCGGGACGGAGATACTCGCCCAGAAGGTCACGGAAACTCTCGTCGGTGAAGTCCAAGTAATAGCCCTTGTCCTTGGGTGCGATGCGGAAACCGCCCGCAAAGTCGTCGCTGAAGCCGAAGCTGAGCGAACCGGCCAGAGTCTTGTCAATATTCTTTGCAAGGAAATCCTGCAGCTGGTCTTTCATCTGCTGAGGGAGAATCACATCCAGCGCAGCGGCGCCGCCGTCGGCCTTGAATGCGCCTGCGACTGTAGAAATGAGCTTGCCCACAAATTCTTTGTCTGAGAGTGTATCGTCTACCTTGGAGCCCACCGCCTTGGTCTCTACCATCTCGGCAATCTGCTGACGGAGAGCCGCCAGAGTCTGGGTAGAAGCCATTTTGATATCGCCTTCTGTGCGGGTCTTGAGGTCGTCGGCCGCCTTCTGGGCATCAGCGAGTATTTTGGCTGCCTGCTCTTTTGCCTGGGCAACTATCCCGGCTGCCTGCTCGCGAGCCTCTGAAAGAAGATTGTCGGCATCCTGTTTTCCCTTCGCAAGCCCCTCATTATAAAGCTTGTCGGTGAGTTCTTGCAATTTGTTTTGCATATCGAAAAAATATATTAGAAAAACGGTGCAAATTACGCATTTTTTCTAACAAATTCAACAAAAAAGCCGCCTTTCGGGGCGGCTTTTTAATCTGAAAACAATGCGGTTAATTCTTGAGCGAATAATCTACGTTTGTAACCACGCGCACCCTCTTGATTTGAGGGGTGTTACTGTCGCGGTCGTCGATGGTGAAGTAACCCTGGGTGGCATTGCGGATCTTGCCCAGGCGGCTGCCGGAATCATCTGCAAACTTCTGTGCGCTGGCACGGGCATTCTTGGTTGCCTCTTCTATCATCTCGGGCTTGATGGTGTTCAGGCCTTCGAAGCTGAAGGTGGGACGGCTGTCCCAGCCGCTGTCAAGGGTGATGCCCTTGCGTATCAGATCGCTCTGGTTGTCCATAAGTGCCAGAACCTTGTCCACCTTGTTGGTGCTGACGGTGGTGGTGGCCTTTACCACATAGCGGAAGCGGCGGTTGTTGCCGCCATACTCCTGGGTAAAGATGTCGGAGATGTCGGGCTTGGAAGTGGTGATTTCCGATTCGTCAATTCCACCTGCCTTCAGGAAGGCTTTGATGTCGGCATTGTTGGATTCCATTTTTGCATACAGCGCAGTCAGGTCATCGCCGGCGATGCTGTACTGCAGCGGCCAGATGACCTTGTCTGCCGGAACCTCTTTCTCGCACAGGCCGCGGACGCTCACGGTGCGCTTTGAAGAATTGAGCACATTCACAGCCTTGGGAATGCTGAGTGCCACACAAATCAGGCCGACCATAATGGCCAGACCGGCCAGAAAATTACCTTTGTTTTCCATATTATTGTTGTTTATTTCAGTTCTTTATACAATCTGTCGCGCAATTCAAATATCCTGTCATCTCCCATTCCCAGCACATCGCGCAGGAAATCCACGAAGGCGCGCACGTCCTGTCTGAAAATATCCTGCAGTCCGCCCGCATACTCGCGGAGCTCGTACAGCAGACCGGCCCCCTCTTTGAGCCCGGCCTTGACAAGCAGTGCGTGATAGCGGCCTATGGCATTCATTGCCATACGCTTCTGGGCTGTCGTGTAGCGGGGATAATTGTTTATATACTTGCGCACAAGATATTCATATCTATCCAGCGAATACTGCCAGTCGCGGATGGAATATCTGTAGGAATAACGCTCTGTCCGGTTCACAAAGTTGTTGAGCCTTGCCGGCACGCTGCACCCCGCTGCCGCTCCAAGCAGCAACACGGCGGTGATGATTGCAACAATTTTACGCATAGTGGTCTCTTTTTACAAATATACCACTATTAATCGAAAATCTTGCCAGAATGATCAGGGATTTTCGCGGGCGGCTTTTTCTGCCTCTGCAGCAGCTTTTTTGGCTTCACGCTCGGCCTCTGCAGCAGCCTTTTTCGCAGCCTTCTCCGCTTTCAGCGCCGCCCTTTTCGCCTCTTTCTCGGCTTTGATCGCGGCACGTTTGGCCTCCTGTTCGGCCTTGACGGCGGCACGCTTTGCTTCCCGCTCTGCCTTGAGGGCAGCGCGTTTGGCTTCCCGTTCGGCCTTCTTCGCCTCACGCTCCAGCTTCTTCTGCTGGCGCTTCAGCTCGCGGGCGGCCTTCTTCAGGGCGCGCTTCTCTGCCTTGGTCATATTCTTGGTATCCTCCGGCAGCTGAACCTCAACGAAGCCTTCATCAGAATGATTGGGTATGCCCTCTATGACGACAACTGCAGAAGCGGCGGAATCGCGTGCAGCCACTGGCCGGATTGCGCTGGCAGAGGTGTCACGCTTGAGACTTGCCTCCCTGGCCGCGGCGGCAATGGAATCCAGACGGGCCTTGGCGGCATCCCGCTCTGCGGCAAGCGAATCAAGCCGTGCCTGGCGGCGGACTGCAGCCAGCGAATCGGCCTCCGACAGGCCGGCGGGAATATCCACCTTGGCGGTGCTGTCTACCTTTTCCAACAGCTTGGGATTAGGCTTTAGAGTGGCCAAAGAATCTATGACGATATCGCCCTTCTTGTCAAACGCGCTGGTGATGCCCAGTGTGGAATCGGCGGCAAAATGGCTCTTGGCCTCCTGCTCGGCAGCTTCTATGGAGTCGCGGCGGGCCTGCTCCCTGCGGGCCTGCTCTGCCCTCTCTTCTATCTGATGATAGATATCCTGCATATAGTTGTCGTAATACAGGTTGGCGCGGCGGAACACCGGCAGCTTGTTGGTGGCATAAGATGCCCTCTTGGAGTTGCGCACCTTGTGACGGGTTATGTCAAAGCGGCTTTTCGGCTGCTCGTCTTCGCGCCACTTGAACCCTTTGAGACGCTGCTTGTCTTTAGGAAGATTGTATACGGGATAGGCGTCGCTGTTCACACTCTCGTAGTACTTGATGCGCTCTGCGGTGCCGTTTTTCATTGTCACCATCATAAACTGCGCCTGTTTGGAGTTGAGAATGGTGATCACACTGTCTTCCTGCATATAGAACATCGCGTTCACGCCGCCCAGGGCGTCGAAACGGCGAAGGGTATTGTCGGAATTGAAGTAGCCCAGCATCTCGGTAGACTTGATCTGGTCGAAATGCACCGAGTCTTCCTGGCTGATGATCATCGCATTGCCGTGCAGGTTGGCGCGGTCAAACGAGTTGTCTTTCATCTGCATCACCACCTCCTCGCTGGTGAGCTGGTGGCGGTTGTCATTCCAGATCACGGGATCCAGATACATCCTTAGCAGCGTATCCAGCTGCGAGAAATAGATGGAATCGGCCCTCGCCTGGATGTCGGTACGGTATATTCTGGCGTTGCGGTAACCCTTTATGAACCGGAGTTTGGTGGTGTCCGCGGCGGCCTCCGGAGTCTCTGCAGAAAGACTGTCGGAAGATGCCATAAGGGAGTCCTGGGCAGAGAGCAGCGAATCTGCTGCAGGCAGCTCTTCTGAAACTACAGGAGGAGTGTCCTCTGCAACGGGCTCAGCCGCCTGAATTTCAGGCAATGCGGGCTCCCGTGCCGGAACGCTGTCTATGGCGGCAGGCTTCTCTGCCGGCACATCCGGAGTGTCAGACAGTGCCTTCAGGGAATCGGCAGCCGCAAGGGCAGCCACCGCCGCCAGGCTGTCTTTCTCTGCCTTGGCCTGAGCCGCGGCAATGCTGTCCTGACGCTTTTTCTCTGCAATTTCCTGACGCTTTTTATAAGCTATGTATTCCGGAAGTTTCTCTATGGCAGCCTTTTTCTCCTGCTCTTTCTTTTCGGCGGCCTTCTTGTCGGCCTCGCCTATGGCGTCAAAATTCACCTGTTTGCGGGCCTCTTCGCTATCCTTCTTCAGCTCTTCAGATATGTCGCAGGCGCGCTGGGTGTAAAACAGCATAGTGTCGGCCCGGCTGAAAAGGGTGTCTATCTGATTGTCGGTATTCTCGCCCACATATATCGAGGCGGGATCCATAAACAAACGTGCGTATAGATTGTTTACCGTGTCAAAGCTCATATTGGCGGCATCCGACACAAAGTACATCTTGTGCAGGGAGTCCAGCAGCTCCACGTTCTTGCGCATACGGCCGTTACGGGAGTGCTGCCAGTAGTAGAGCGTGTCGCACCAACCCTCATAGTCGGGGTTGCTCATATAGACATCGGTATCGAAATAGACCACGCCGCTGTCCTGGGCATACCAGCCGTACTCGCCGCGGAGGTAGATGTCACGCTTCCACATCTGGGTCTTCTTGCCAAAGTACGCCTTGTTTTCGTTGGTGTCGTAGTCCAGGCTGTTGGTCTTGATGAAGAGGCTGTCGGTGAACATCTCCACGTTGTCCTCGAAGCGGCAGATTCCGGTCTTGCCGTCGTAGGTGCCGCGGTCGCTCTCTATGATTTCGCCCTTGGAGGTGCGCATAGCGCCGCCAAAAGTGAATTTTGCGGTACTGTCTTCTGTATTATAGTCCAGATAACGGGTGCGGAGGGTATTCTTGTCCTTGTCGTAAACCTCCACCAGGTCACCGCGGAAGCGGGCCAGGTTGTCATCGGCATAATAAATCACGTTGTCGCTCTTGAGCACGGTTTTTTTCTGCACCAGCTTCACGTTCTGGTAGGCCTCCACCTGGTTGAAACTAACGTTCCAGATGGCAGAATCGCAGAACATATAAGCGCCGTTGTGCAGGAAAGTGGCGGGACCCTTGACCTCGCGGTACTCGCGATGGCCGGGACGCTCGAACACCCTGGCATATTCTGCATTCAGCAGGGTCAGCAGGCTGTCCTGGTTCCTGCTCCGCCGCTTCCTCTTCTGTGCGTCAGCGTCGGGACTGCTGACCAGCATCAGAAGAATCAGGGCCAGAAGCAGATAAGCCCATCTATTTCTCGATCCACTCTTCATTTACAAACTTGCAACCGGCAAACAACGGGTCAATCCTGATATGTGTAGTCTTTTTCTTCTCTTCCACAAAATTCTCTATGGCCTTGTGGGCATTCTTCTCGTTGGCCATATTCACCAGCGCATCGTAGTCGGTCTCGAACGTGGCGGTGTGGGAAGGTATCTCTTCGTCCAGGCGGACGATCTTGTAGATGGTGTGGCCGCGGCCCTCGGTGTCCAGGGACTCGAACGGCTCTGAAATGTCACCCTGCTTCATATCCTTGATCACGGCATAGTCGGCGGGGTTCAGGCGGTCCTTTTCCAGACTGGCGCTGCCGGTGTACTCATCTACCATCATACCGCCGCTGGTGCGGGTCTTGGGGTCCTCCGAATTGAACCAGGCAGCCGCCTCAAAGGTGATGTTACCGCCCAGGATCTCAGACTTGATGCTGTCCAGGCGGGCAAACGCCTTGTTGCGGTCAGATGCTGTGTAAGAGGGTTTTATAAGGATATGGCGGGCGTTGAACATATCGCCCTTTTTCTCTATCATCTGTATGATGTGATAGCCGTCGGGGGTCTCTACAATCTGGGAAACCTGGCCCACCTTGAGCGACATTGCCGCATCGGAAAACTGGGGCCAGTAGACTGTCTTGGAGCGCATTCCAAGCTCGCCGCCGCGGGTGGCGGAGCCGGGATCCTGGGAATATAGACGCGCCAGCGAAGAGAATTTCTCGCCGGCCAGCACCCTTTCGCGCAAATCCAGAAGCTTTTCCTTGACCACCATAGCCGCAGACTCTTTGTCGGGATAGAGCACTATCTGGCGCAGCTTATACTGCGTGGGGATCACCGGAAGATCCTCTGCCGGCATCTCGGCGCACAGCTCTTTTATGGCTGCGGGGGTCATCTTGGGGATACTGGTATAGACCTTCTGCTGCATCTGCTGTATGAGCAGCTGGTCGCGGAAAACGTCGGTCCAGTCGGCCCTGATCTTATAGAGGGGTTTCTTGAAATATTCCTCTGTCTCCTTTTCGCCGCCGATGCGGTTCATAATATCGTTCAGACGGGCCTCGACCTGCTCTCTGACCTGCTCGTCGGTCACGGTGAGCGAGTCCAGGCGGGCCTGGGTGAGGAACAGCCTGGAAGAAACCAGATTTTCCAGAATCTGGCAGCGGGTGTTGCTCTCTACGGTCATACCGGATGCCAGCATCATACGCACCTCCTCTTCTATGTCAGAGAGAAGTATGACATCGTTGCCCACAATGGCTATGGATTTGTCTATCAGGCCTCCGCCGTAGGTCTGCGCCTTGGCGCCAAAACCTGCCGCAAACAGCAGCACCGTTATAATGAATATGGAAAAACCTCTATTCAACATCGTATATCTTTAGTTTTTCAGACTCGATACCCTCTTGTAACAAGTCTTGTTCCAATTTTGTGAGAATATCCTGCTTGCGGGCAATCAAAATGGCGTCCTTGATGGTCTGCCGGCAATATTCGTAAGGTGCCAGCCGGCCCACGGGGACCTTGTCCAGAAGCAGAATGAAATAATCTTTGCCGTCTCCCACCTTGATGTAGGTGTCCCCGCCACGGAAAATGGTTTCGCAGCTCTCTGCGTCCAGCCCGGGCACCGCCTTGGCAATGGTGGGCATCGGCACCCAGTTGCCTCCGAAATCCTCTACCCTCTCTGCATAAGAGGCAAACAGGTCACCCGGCTGCTCGCCCTCTTCTGGCTTTGCAGCGTAGTTTTTCTTGACCGTGTCGTAGTTGGGAGAGGTCTGGGACAGGGTTATGATGCGCGCCTTGGCAATTATATAGGGGAACTTGTAGTTCTGGCTGTGCTCTTCGTAGTACTGCCGCATCTCCTCGTCGGTCACGGTGGTGTCCAGCTCCGACTCAGTCACCTGGCGTTCCAGACGGTATTTGAGCAGATTGTTGCGGTAGTCCTCTACCTCGGCCGTGACATCCTTGGCCTCCGGGGAGAGGACTTCCTGCGCCTTGAGCACCTTCAGATGGGCAAGAGCCCAAGTATTGATGTACTGCTGCACCATAGCCGCACTGTCCTCTGGAGTGACTCCGGCGGGCAGCAACCCGCGGATATCCCTCATATACAGGACGTGGTTGCCCACTTTGGCCACCCGGTCGCCTTCGAAATCCTTGCAACCGACAGCCGCCAGAGCGACAAGCAAAACTATGAGCAGCCTTTTCACTATCTGGAGTAGTTGGGAGCTTCGCGGGTGATACTTACATCGTGAGGATGGCTCTCTGCCATACCCGATGCGGTGATCTTGACAAACTTGGCCTGGTGAAGGGCCTCCAGGTTGCGGGCGCCGCAATAGCCCATACCGGCCTTGAGGCCGCCTACCAGCTGATAGATAACCTCTGCCAGGGTGCCCTTGTAGGGAACCTGGGCCACGATGCCTTCCGGTACAAGTTTCTTGATGTCCTCTTCCATATCCTGGAAATAGCGGTCTTTGGAGCCTTTCTGCATAGCTTCCAGCGAACCCATACCGCGGTAGGACTTGAATTTGCGGCCGTTGAGGATGATGGCCTCGCCGGGAGCCTCTTCTACACCGGCAAACAGCGAACCCGCCATAATGGAGCTTGCACCGGCGGCAAGGGCCTTGGTGATATCGCCCGAATAGCGGATACCGCCGTCGGCAATTACGGGAATGCCGCTGCCCTTGAGGGCGTCTGCCACGCTTAGCACGGCGGTGAGCTGGGGCACACCTATGCCGGCAATGATGCGGGTGGTGCAGATACTGCCGGGGCCGATGCCCACCTTGACTGCGTCCACGCCGCACTCTTTAAGTGCGATGGCAGCCTCTGCGGTGGCAATGTTGCCGGCCACTATCTGAATCTTGGGGAATGCCGCACGTATCTTCTTGATGATTTCAAGCACAAACACCGAATGGCCGTGGGCGGTATCCAGCACCACTGCGTCGGTGCCCACAGAAATCAGCTGCTCTACGCTGTCAAGGCTGTGGGAGTTGATGCCGACGGCGGCTGCCACCAGCAGGCGGCCCTTGGAGTCCTTGCTGGCCTCGGGGTTATTCTTGATTTTGGTGATATCCTTGTAGGTGATAAGGCCCACCAGCTTGCCGTCCTTGTCCACTACGGGGAGTTTCTCGACTTTCGAGCGCATAATGATCTCAGTGGCTGCCGGCAGGTCGGTGTCGGGAGCGCAGGTGACCAGATTCTCGCGCGTCATAACCTCGCTGATGGGACGGCCGGGATCGTGCTGGAAACGGAGGTCACGGTTAGTGACGATGCCCACCAGATAACCTGCATTGTCCACCACGGGGATACCGCCAATGTGGTTCACCTTCATCAGTTTGAGGGCGTCGCCCACGGTCTGGTCTCCCTTGATGGTCACAGGGTCATAAATCATACCGTTCTCCGCACGCTTTACCTTGCGCACCTGGTCGGCCTGGATATCGATGGGCATATTTTTGTGAATCACACCGATACCGCCGCTGCGCGCCATTGCGATGGCCATCTCGTATTCTGTGACGGTGTCCATCGCCGCCGATACAATCGGAACGCTGAGGGGGATTTCTCGGGTAAACATAGAGGACACGTTCACGTCGCGGGGAATTATCTCGCTTCGTGCCGGTATCAGCAGAACATCGTCGAAGGTCAGGCCTTCCATCACAATTTTGTCGGAGAAATTATTCATAGTGAAAGTCGATATAAATTGTGCAAAGTTACTAATTTTCTCTGTTATACAGCCTACCCTGAAAAGTTTCTCTCTCCTGGAGCCTGCTCTCCAAC
This sequence comes from Bacteroidales bacterium, assembly GCA_016290415.1. Taxonomy (GTDB): domain Bacteria; phylum Bacteroidota; class Bacteroidia; order Bacteroidales; family UBA932; genus Equibacterium. The sequence goes on along the minus strand of JAEETP010000012.1, from coordinate 5,933 downwards.
ATTCTAAGCAGCTCTACGTTGCGCACCAGTCCCCACGGAGTGGAATTCACAAACCGGGGCGGAACCTCCCCCGCGAAGCGCTCAATGGCCAGATCGGGCCTGAGACGCTCCAGGATGTCGACAAAAAAGTCGATATATCCATCCAGGGTAAAATTCACGAACCGCTCGGGATGCGAAGCATACTCTACTTCCATTTTCGTGCCTTTTATTATCTGGAGCTGATGAAACTTAATGCAGTCTATTTCAAGGGAGTTGATTTTGCCGGCGGCGGCAAGCATCATTTCCCGCGTTTCCAGCGGCAGGCCCAGGATAAAGTGGGCGCCGGTGTGAAGGCCTCGCTCGGAGGTCATTTTCACTGCCCGGACGGCATCGTCCCAGCTGTGGCCGCGGTTGATATGCTCCAACGTGGCATCGTAGCAACTCTCGATGCCATATTCCACCATCACAATGTGGCTCTTTGCCAGGTCGGCGAGATAGTCCAGTTTGGCGGCATCTATGCAATCGGGACGGGTGCCTATCACAATGCCCTTTACCTCGGGGTAATCCAGGGCCTCTTCATAGAGCTCACGGAGTTTTTCCAGCGGGGCATAAGTATTGGAATATGGCTGAAAATAAGCCAGATAGCCTCCGGCTCGGCTGTAGCGGCCGCGGTGGAACTCTATCCCCTCCTGCAGCTGCTGAGATATGCTTTTGTCGGGAGTACTGTAGTTCGGATGAAAGGCGTTGTTGTCGCAGAATGTGCAGCCGCCGCGCCCTTTGCTGCCGTCTCGGTTGGGACAGGTAAAGCCGGCGTCCACCACCAGTTTCTGCAGCCGGACGCCGTATTTCTCTTTGATATAGTCTGCCTGAGAATAATAGCGGCGCATCAGAGTTTTACTTTGAAGGCTTTGCCCGGGCGCGCCTTGTAGGTCTTTGCACGGCCGGTGGCATTGTCTGTGACGGTGGTGACAATCTTTTTCCCTTTCCGTTCGCATCTGATGTCAAAGTCGCCGCCAAAGGCGCGGACCTTGCGGAGCGTGATGCCCTCCCACTCCTCCGGGAAAGATGGCTTCATTGTGAAACTTCTGAAGACGGTGGGCCGGATGCCGAACATACCCTCCGTGAAGATGCGGCAGTAAAGCCCGCTCTCGGCCGAAAGATGGCGCTGGCGGCCTTCTGGCCAGGCTTCTATAGGATACGGAACGTGATCTTCCAGCAATCGGCGGTGGCTGTAGGCACTCACCTTGGGGGTGATGTAATCGCCCTTGCCGGCAAAGTAGGCGCCGCGGAAGGCGTAGAGTGTAGAACGGTCCCAGTATGTTTCCTCTCCCAATTGGGTCAGCAGGCCTTCGCCGGTATAGAGAGGGCTTTCGAACAGCGCCTCCATAGTGGCGTCGGCACGGTCAAAGATGCCCACCACCAGCGGCATACATATCCAAGAGCGGAGGATATCGTTTCCTTCGTAGTAACGATATGTGTCATAGCCGTTTACATTTGCCTCAAAGTAGTTTTTGATGGCCTTGCGCAGCTGCTTTGCCTGCCTGGTGTACGATTTTGAGACCTTGCGTCCAAGACCCAACTCTTTGGCCAGGTAAGAGGCACTTATCAGGGCGTCGTAGTAAAGCGTGGAGGTGCAAAGGTTGGCGTCGCCATCTTCGAAACGGCCCTCCAGTTCGTCGTGGTCAGAGAGCACCACCCCCTGGTCATTCAGGTTCCGGCGGCAATATTCCAGGCACCATTCTATCAGCGGCCAGAGGTCCACGGCAACCTGCCGGTCGGCACACTCCAGACAGTAGCGGCTGGCGCCGTAGGCAGTCATTGCGGCATCGCCGCGGTCGCCAGCTCCGTTCCAGATATCGTCGCCTTCGGCAATTATGGAACTGGGGATTGGCTCGTAAGCATCGTTCATAAAACGGGAATACTGCTTGTAGCAGTCGTAGGCCGATTTCACGCCGGTTTCGTAGCCGGTAAACGGGAAAAACGGGTTCACGTATTCGCACTGGTCGTTGCACCAGAGTGCGGCATAATAGGCCTCGCCGCCAGGGGCGTGCATCAGGCCGCCTTTGGTGGCGATGATACTCTCGCTGGCGCGCAGTTTGGCATAGCGGAATTCGGTGTTTATAACCTCGTCTGGTGTATCAAGTATCAGATTGTCGCTCAGCTGTTTGAACAGATCCAAACGGGCGGCGTACTCGGCAGGGAAATCGATGGTGTCGGGATTAATCCGTTTCTTCTCTGCCTCGTTCTTTTCGTAGGCCTGCATCACCAGGAAAAAGAAGCGGGTGTCGCCCGGCTCCAGTATGGTCTCTCCGCCGAAGACCAACTCGAAATCCATCACATAGCTCCCCTTGACGCCGCGGGCCGGGTCGCTCTCCCAGGTGTACTTATAGTCGGGAACATCCAGTTTCACAGGCTTGTCAGAGACGTTTTTCACATAAAACAACTCATAAACGGCCTGCTCCGTGGTGCTGGGAAAGTTCACTCTGCTCAGTTCCAGACCCTGTGCCGCCTCAGTCACCCTGAGGGTGCCGTCCAGCTCTACTTTTACCGCCTTGAAATCGGGCACCTTGCCGTCGGCCTTTATCATCCCGGCCACATTGGTGGTGTGATTGTACGGAAAAAAGCCGTGCGTATTGTTGGGAATCGTCCTCAGCAAGGGGAAGATATGGTGATATTCACAGCCATACCGGCCTTCTTCATCGATGCTCCAATAGTATACTATGGCCGCCTTCAGGCCGCTCATCTCTATATGGTCTTTGTGCGGGGCGTTGGCGGCGGCATCCATCACTATGGTATTGGTGGTGCTGTCTATCGTCCATCTTGTTTCTGCAGCGGCAGTCAGGCAAAGAAGCATAAGCGCCGCGGCAAGCGTCAGTCTTTTCATATTGTTCAGGTTTTTGTCTCACAAATTTAGCTTAAATTAGCGGAAATTTGCGATTATGACATTCCACAAATTCCTTTTTATCGCTGCGGTGGCGCTGGTTCTTGCCGGCTGCTCGCAAAAATATGCAGTCACGGCACAGGATATGGCCCGCACGCTGCCGATGCCCAAAACTCTGGACGACGACAAGACCCGCAAAGACTACGGCATTTGCCGCATCAGTGTGATGAATGTGCGCGAACAGCCCGCCTACGAGGCAGAGATGGGCACCCAGATGCTTATGGGAGCGATATGCTGGATTATAGAACGCAAGGGGGGATGGTCTATGATTTCATCTCCCGAGGGATATATAGCCTGGGTCACCGACGGCAGCCTTTTCTTTACCGACTATGACGGAGCAATGGCGTGGAAAGCCTCTCCCCGCATGATAGTCACGGCGCACTACACCCCGCTGCTGGCAGCTCCGCGAAAGGGTGCCGCCCTGGTGAGCGATGCCGTACGCGGCTGCATTGTGGCCTGCACCGGGGCCTCCGGCGCATATTACCGCTGCCGCCTGCCCGACGGCCGCGAGGCTTATGTGGCAAAGCGGGACGTGGCCGACTGCAGGAAGTATTTTGCAAGTCAGAACCCCGACGGCAACGATATAGTTTCCGATGCCAAGCGCTATATGGGCGTCCCGTATCTGTGGGCCGGCTCCTCTGTCAAGGGCCTGGACTGCAGCGGTTTCTCGCAACGCACCTATATGGACTGCGGCATCCTTCTGCCGCGCAACGCCTCCCAGCAGGAGAAGTGCGGAGAGGCGGTGGATATCAGCGGCGGCTGGGATCTTCTGCAGCCCGGCGACCTTCTTTTCTTTGGCCGCAAGAGGGACAACGGCAGCATCGGGGTCTACCACGTCGCCATATATATCGGCGGATATCAGTTCATACACAGCGCCGGCGGCCTGGTGCACGTCAATTCGCTGCTTACAGATCAGCCTGATTATTTCAGCGGCTGCAGCAACATCGTCTCGGCCCGCCGCATACTGGGCAGCGAGAACGGTGTCTGGCGTATTATCAACAACGGCTGGTATTTCTAATTTTTTGCTACCTTTGTGCATCAAACAAAAAAACATACGAAATGAACCTCAGAACTATCAAGAAAGACGTACTGTTCGTAACCAACGAGTTTCTCTCTGACTGCCTCACTTTCAGCGACTACAGCGCTGGCAAGAAAGATGATAAGGTGCAGGAGCTGGTAAATGACGCCCTCGTGCTCACCGACACCACCCTGGACAAGATCAATATGTATCCTGCAGAGAACGTGAAGGCATACTTCAGGGATCTGAGCAAAGACTTCTACGAGGGCTACGACGCACTCTACCAGAAGCTCAGCGAAATCACAAAATAACACAGACAGTTTCGTCAATAGACATACAGGCCCGAGAATCTTGGGCCTGTTTTGTTATTTCAAGAATATGAAAAAAGCATTCATTATAGCCTTGGCGCTGATTCTAGTGCTGGCGAGTTGCGGCCGCGGCAGCAAAGGCCGATATGTGGTGATACTCTCTATGGACGGCTTCAGGTATGACCTGCCGCAGATGTACAACACCCCCACCCTGGACTCTGTGGCCAAGGTGGGCGTCTTTTCTGTGATCCGCCCGGTGTATCCCTCTATGACACTGCCAAACCACTATTCAATGGCCACCGGACTTTGGCCTGACCACCACGGGATAGTGAACAACACCTTCTACGACAGCGAGTTGGACACAATCTTCGCCGTCGGGCGCTACGACACGCGCTCCAATGCCGATTTGTACGGTGGCGAGCCCATCTGGAACACAGCCGCAAGGCAGGGCATTCTGTGCAACGTCTTCGACTGGATTGGGGTAGAGGCCCCCGTAAACGGGAAATATCCTGCATACAGCATCCTCTACGACCCCAACCGCACCCGGAAAGAGATGGCCGATATGGTGCTGAATGCCCTCTGCAAAGAAGATGTAAAGCAGATTCCGCAACTGGTAATGTGGTATATAGACGAACCCGACAAATCGGAGCACTACTACTCGGCAGAAAGTCCGCAGGTGCGCGACGTGGTGGAAAATATTGACAGCGTGCTGAGCTATTTCCTCTCAGAAGTCCGTTCTTCGCCGGTTTATGACAAGATAGATTTCATTTTTACCGCCGACCACGGCCACACCGACCTGTCGCCCGACAGATATCTGAACCTTTACAATTCGATAGGTCCCCTGGTAGAGCGTTGCGACAACCAGACGCCGCTGGGCATTGTGCCGCGCGAGGGATGCCTGCAGGCCGTGATGGACTCCCTGGAAACGTATGCCCCCGGCCGCTACCGCTACTGGCTGCGTGAAGAACTGCCTGCAGAATTCCGGTTTGGCACCTTCGCCTCCCGCATAGCCCCTGTAATTGTGCAGCCCGACCTTGGCTGGAAAATAGTGTGCGACGCCAACCCCGAGTTCAAGAAACCCCAACCGGGCACCTCTGCCCACGGCTATGACCCTATGGAAGATGATATGCAGATGGTATTCTACGGTTTCGGGCCTCATTTCAAGAAGGGCTACGTGCACGACAGGCAGTTCCGCAGCGCAGACGACTACCTGATTCTGTGCAAGTTACTGAACATAAAACCCGCGCCAAACGACTGCTGTGAAGAAGATATCAAGGGGCTTTTCAAATAATCGCTATTTTTCTTACATTTGCAGTCCCATTAGGGATGGTCCGGTAGCTCAGCTGGATAGAGCAACAGCCTTCTAAGCTGTGGGTCTTGGGTTCGAACCCCAACCGGATCACAAGAGAAAGGAGTTTGAACGAGGAAAAGCTTGCTTTTCCGAGTGAAAGGCTCCTTTCTCTTGTGATGGCCCCCCGCAGGGGGGTGGGGATGCGCAGGGCGAAGCCCGAGCACAACCCCAACCGGTTGGGGTGAGAACCCGAAGCATTCGGGCCGCCCCCTCCCGCATTATAACTATTTAACACCACTTGCTATGAAACACCTCATATCCCTCTTTATCACCCTCGCGGCCTCTTTTGCCGCCCTTGCCCAGACGCCCGAAGAAATCGTGGCCCGTATGGATCAG
>JAEETP010000001.1 GCA_016290415.1 Bacteroidales bacterium | reverse complement strand
GGCGGTGCAGGTCCTTTGCCTTGCCCACATAAATCACCGTACCGCTGCTGTCAAAAAAGCGGTAAACCCCGGGGGTGTGGGGCAGCAAGCTAACTTTTTCCCTTACATTCACTCGGTGAGGGCCTTAATGCTTTCGTTTATCCAGTCGTACTCTTCCTGATGGCCGTGGGCACGGAACATATTGGCCAGGTAAGACGCGTATTGTATCTCGCGGTCCAGCGTTTCCTCGTCTAGCATCGCCCCGTGGAACTCCTGCATTGAATATACCATCGACTTCAGCGACTCGTCCATATAAGCGCGGGCGAGTTTCTGCGCCTTTTCAAACTTGTCCAGCTCCAGGTAGCAGTTGATGCTGGAGAGCACCTCATATTCGTTGCTGCCGCGAATCAGGGCAATGTCATATGGCATATTCTTTTCGGGGGTAACCTCGTAGCAGCGGTCCAGCACGGCCTCGGCCTCTTCTGTGCGGTCCTCTTCCAGGAGTTTGATGGCCACCTGGTTGAAGATGCCGCGCACCGGAGTCACACTGCTGAAGGCGTAGAGGTTGAAATAGTCATAGTTGATGGTGGTGTCCTTCTGGCTGTCAAAGCGGTAGCCGTTCATCACCAGATCCACCATCTTGTCGGTATTCATCTGCTTGGCGGAAGAGCCCTGCGGGCAGTCTATCGGAACAATCTGGTAGGCATAGCCGTCAAACTGCAGCCACTTGGCAATCTCAAACGTGCAGTCGCCGTTCTGGGACACGAAATAGATGGGGCGGTCCCATTTGTAGTTGGCCAGTATATCCAGCAGGATAAGGTCGGTTTTGGTAATTGTGGTGGCACTCTCGGGTATCTTGAGCACCAGATAGTCCTCCATCTTGTCTCTGTCCTTTTCCAGCACCAGCCCGTTGGCCACGGCTGCCTCCTTGTCCACCGGCACCACTATGGTGTGGGTGGCTATGAAGCCGACGTTGCCGTTGCGGTATTTGGGATTGGTGAAGATGGATATCACATCCTGAGCCGAAACGGGGCCGTCCACGGCGTCCACCACCCGGATAAAGTCGTTGGTGCCGTAGAGATAGTCCTTTCTTGGCAGCGAGATGGGCAGCGGGGCCGACTGGTTGCTGCGGCACTTCATCTGGTCTATGTACCAGTCCATACCCAGCAGCGAGGTGTTCATAATGCGGATGTCGGGGCGGATGCTCTCCACCTCCTGCGCATACCACAGGGGGAAGGTGTCGTTGTCGCCGTGGGTTATCAGTATAGCATCCTTGCCGCAACTGTTCAGGTAGTTGTAGGCCTCTTCTATAGAGGTGTAGCGGCCGCTGCGGTCGTGGTCGTCCCAGTTCTGGCAACCCATCAGGACAGCCACAGCCACAGCCAGGGCAGAGGCCACCGAAGCGGATATGATGCCCTTGGGCTCGGATGCGCCGTTCTTGCTGCCGGCAAGCAGGCTGTCAAAGGCGTCCTTGAGCGACATCACCGCCAGGCCAATCCAGATGGCAAACACATAGAACGAGCCGGCATAGGCGTAGTCGCGCTCGCGCGGCTGGTACGGCGGCTGGTTCAGGTATATGATGATGGCGATGCCGGTGAGGATAAACAGCAGGAAGGTGACCCAGCCGTTGCGTCCGTCGTGACGCAGCTGGAAAAACAAGCCTATCAGGCCCAGAATCAAGGGCAGGAAGAAGTAGTGATTCTTGGCCTTGTTCTTCGCAATATAGTCGGGGGCTACGCTCTGGTCTCCCAGGCGGATTTTGTCCAGGAATTTGATTCCGCTCTCCCAGTTGCCGCAGCAGGGGTCTCCCGGAGTGGTGCCCTGAAGGTCGTTCTGGCGGCCCACAAAGTTCCAGAAGAAATAGCGGAAGTACATATAGTTCAGCTGGTAGTCAAAGAAGTAGCGCAGGTTGTCCCGCTGTTTGGGCATCTGCGTCTTGCGCATCGAGCCGTCTGCCATACGCACCGCTTTGACGCGGAAGTCGCCGTTGGTGTAGGCGTCGTAGAACTGCTCGTGCATAGACGACTGGGTGCTCCACAGTCGCGGGAACAGCATCTTGGCTCCGGCGGGATAGTCGGCAGCCAGTGGCTTGGGTGTTTTATAGTATTTGCCGTCCAGCTGGGTCCAGTATTCATCTTCTTTGATGTCGTATACAGACTTGTAGCTCTCGCCGTAAATCACCGGCTTGCTGCCGTACTGCTCGCGGTTGATGTAGCGCACCAGCGTGTAAGGGTTGTCGGGGGAATACTCGTTTGTGGGAGGGTTTGCATTTGCACGGATCACTATCACGGCAAACACAGAATAGCCTATCAATATGCAGGTCAGGCACAGCAGGGCGGTATGAGCCACCGGCTTGTTTTTCTTGCGGAAAACCGCCAGCAGCAAAAAGCACAGCGCGAATATCAGCAGGCTGAAAATGGCGGCGCCCAGGTTGAACGGCGCGCCCAGCCCGTTCACGAACCAGCGGTCCACGGTGGCAATCAGCTTGGGAACGCCGGGGATGATCAGGAACAGTATCAGCGCCAGCACCAGGCCGGATATCGCCAGCATCAGCAGACCTTTCCAGATGGTCATCTTCTCGCCCTCGTGGCTGCGGTAGTACCACACGAACACTATCACCGGAATCACCAGCAAGCTGAGCAGGTGGATGCCTATGCTAAGGCCCAGGATTAGGGCTATGAACACTATCCAGCGGTCGTTATAGGGCTCACCGTAATGCTCTTCCCACTTGAGGATGGCCCAGAACACTATGGCAGTGACCAGCGACGACATTGCGTATACCTCGCCCTCCACGGCAGAGAACCAGAAGGTGTCGGAGAAGCAGTAGGCCAGCGCCCCGGCCGCCCCGGCCCCAAGTATGGCTATGGCACTGCCGGTGGTGAGGGGTTTGAGCCGTTTTTCCTGTATCCTGCGGCCAAAATGGACGATGGTCAGAAACAGGAAAAAGATGGTGAAGGCACTGCACATCGCGCTGCAGCAGTTCACCGCCGCGGCCGCGTGGGCACTGTCGGTAAAGATGGTGAAAAAGCGCGCAACCAGCTGGAACATAGGGTTTCCCGGGGGGTGACCCACCTCCAGCTTATAGGACGATGCTATGAACTCTCCGCAGTCCCAGAAACTGGCCGTCTGTTCTATGGTAGAGAGATATACAAAAGACGAGATAGCAAGAATCGCGATGGCCACGATATTCTTGATTCTGTCGAACAATTTTTTCTCCATATCGATAAGCGTATAATCCCACAAATTTAGCAATTAGTTTTTAACTTTGCAGCCGAGTAAGCGCTTTGAATATGGCAAACGACTGGAAAGACCGCCTGGGCGTCGTGTATTCGACAGATCCCAACTTCAAATATGTCACCAAAGACGATCTGGTGCAGGAGGCCGAAACGCTGGAGCCTGCGCGCCAAAAGCTGGTCGTGGCCATTGACAGGCGCAACCGCGGCGGCAAGCAGGTCACGGTCGTGAAGGGCTTCGTGGGCCGCGAAGAAGATCTGGTGGCGCTCTCCAAAACGCTCAAAACCAAATGCGGCGTGGGCGGCAGCGCCAAGGACGGCGAGATTTTGATTCAGGGCGATATGCGCGACCGCGTGGTGGAGATTCTGCTGGCGGCGGGCTATAAAGCAAAGCGGGGCAATTAATTTCGGGATATGTTTTCTCTTTTGCAGGCGATAGGCAGCGACTGCTGGCAGTCCAGCGAGCTGATGACGGTCATAGGCGACAGCTTCCCGTCCACCGTGATGGAGAGCCATCCCGCCCTTACGACCTACGCCCTGCTGCTGTGCCTGCTCTACTTCCTGATTTTTGTAGAGAACTCTTTCATTGCCATACTGCTCTCCTGGCGCTCACTGTTCAACCGGCTGGCGCTGGAAGACACAATGGCAAACAAGAACCTGACATACGCCATAAACAACACCGCGCTGCTGTGTCTGCCGCTGCTGGCGCTGGCGTTCTATTTTTTGAACATTTCGCAGCTTAATTTCATTTTTATACTGGCCCTGCTGGCCGGTTTTGCGGTGCTGCACATTGGTCTTATGTTGCTGACTGGCTGGCTAAAACGCTGTCCGGAGATGATGCGCACGCTGCAGATTTGTGACCGGGTTTATGTGATTGTGTTCACAACTGTTGCCTTGCTGGTGCTCCTGGCGGGCAGGCTGCCCTTTGATTTGCCCTATGCGGCAAGCGCCATAATACTTGGCGTTACACTTTTAATCTTGTTTATTTTGCTCTCTGTGAGGAGTTTCAAGATTTTTAAAGAAAATAATTGTTCTATTTTATTTTGGTTTTTGTACCTTTGCACGCTCGAAATTCTACCCCTTGTGCTAATTATTTGTGCACTGACTAGAATATGATTGATTTAAGAGGAAAGAAAATCCTGGTTGCCCAACCGGCCCCCAAGAACAATTCGCCATACGCAGAGCTTGAGACAAAGTATCGCCTCTCGTTCGATTTCTGCCCGTTTTTTACAGTAAACCCCGTTTCCACCCGCAGTTTCAGGGGACAGCACGTAAATATTCTGGACTACACCGCAATAGTTTTCACCTCCCGCAGCCTGATAGATTCCTTCTTCCATATCTGCGAAGAGACCCGCGTCACAGTGCCGGAGGATATGAAGTATTTCTGCCAGAATCAGCAGATTGCCCTGTATCTTCAGAAATATATCGTCTACCGCAAACGCAAGATTTTCTTTGGCGACGGAAAGCCCCTGTCTGTACTGAACGCGATTGGTGCAAAGCATAAAAACGAAAAGTTTCTGATTGCCTGCACCGACGGACTGCGTCCCGATATGGCCAAGGCCTTTGAGACCGCCGGCCTCAAATACGGCAGCGCCGTGTTTATGAACACCGTGGTTAGCGACATCAAGCATCTGGACCTGTCTTCTTACAGCGCGCTGGTGTGCTACAGCCCCTGCGACGTGCGCTCGCTGCTGGAGAATTTCCCCGAGTTCAAGCAGGAGAATCTCTTGCTGGCCACCTTTGGCGTGAACACCGCCAAGGCCGCCAGGGATGCCGGTCTCAATGTGGAGATTATGGCACCCACGCCCGAGGCTCCTTCAATTGCCCAGGCGCTGAACCTCTACTGCAGCAAACTGTAATCTCCCCCCTGCGGGCCGGTTATGTTTTCGTTTCCCAAAGAACAACGCCTGAGGCAGCGCGAGACAATTGCAAATTTGTCCGCCAAAGGTTCTCCGTTGTTCAAATTCCCGCTCAAAGCCTATTGGATGCCGGGTGGTGCAGAGGTGTCGCGTTATGCCGTGGCCGTGCCCAAAAAGAGCTTTAAACGGGCCGTAAAGCGCAACCTGCTCAAGCGGCGCATCCGCGAGGCCATCCGCCTGAATCAGGCCGAATGCCTGGGCGGTTTCTGCGGAGACTATCTGTTTGTATATATCGCCAAGGATATCTGTGAATTTCCCGTGGTTGAGGCTGCCGTAAAGGAGCTCCTCACCAAAAGCCGGCAGCAATGACGCCAGACTCTCATAGCGATGCTCGCGGCGGGCGCCCCAAGGGCAAGCACCACCACGAGGGCGAAGGCGAGGCACGCCGCGTGTCCCGCTTTTTAGCCACAGAAACCCTGCCCCCATTTATGAGGGCGGTGCGGCGCGTTGTCAACTGGCCGTTCCTGATGCTCATCAAGCTGTATAAGCTCCTGTTGTCGCCCTTTATGGGCCGCAGCTGCCGCTTTACCCCCACCTGCAGCACCTACACCTACGAGGCCATAGAAAAGTACGGCATCATCAAAGGCGGCCTTCTGGGCGCCTGGCGCATCCTCCGCTGCAACCCCTGGGGCGGCAGCGGCTACGATCCCGTACCGTAAACACGTCCGATTCCGCAAAAGCGGTCGGTCCCGAAGTACAACGGAAAGAGGGGTGCTCATAAGGCCGATATCAGGGGTTCGCGCACGCCTTCCCCCTCAAGACCTGCATCTAAGGCACACCACGGTGCGCGTGGCGGACGAAATTCCCGAAAAGCAACTACCTGAAATCGTTGCGACGTGGAGCTGTTGCTAATTTGCTGAGCTTTATGTTATTAGCGATTACCCCTCGTCTCATTCTCGAAATAAAATGGAGATTGAGACGAGCACTCAACGAAACCCGCTGATAATCAAGCGGGTGCCAAACATATTCGTCGCAACGATTGTATAATTGGAAAAATAAAAGGGCCGGCGGAAATGCCGGCCCTTGTTATCTAAACCCGGACGGGGAATTATTTCTTTGCTACTGCCTTCTCGGCGGCCTTGGCCTCGCGCTTGCGGTTGAGGTCGTACATAATGGGCGTACCGATGAAGATAGAAGCGTAGGTACCTACAATCACACCCAGGGTCAGAGCCACTGCGAAACCGCGGATGGACTCGCCGCCGAAGATTGCGATGGCGAGCAGCACGATGAGGGTGGTGATAGAGGTGTTCAACGTACGGCTCAAGGTTGCGTTCACGGCGTCGTTCACGTTGTCCTTGAGAGAACGCTTGGGATACAGGGCCTTGTATTCACGGATACGGTCAAAGATAACCACGTTATCGTTGATGGAGTAACCGATGATGGTCAGGATGGCTGCGATGAAGGTCTGGTCAACGTCCAGGGTGAAGGGCAGGATTCCGCTGAACAGCGAGAAGAAGCCAATCATAATCAGGGCGTTGTGTACCAGGGAAGCCACGCCGCCGACACCCCAGGTCCAGTTGGTGAACCGGATTGCGATGTAGCCGAAGATGGCGATGAGGGCAAGGATAACTGCAATTACGGCATCTCTCTGCATCTCACTTGCGATGGAGGCATCCACGCGGTCGGAGGAGATGATACCGTTGGGGTTGTTCAGGGTAGAGGTGAACTCTTCCTGAGACATGTCGTTTGCAAAGAAGCCCTTCAGTGCATTGTAGATCTTGCCTTCGATTTCCTTGTCAGTAGCCTGGCTACGGTCGTCCACTTTATATTTAGTGGTGATACGCATCTGGGATGCACCGCCAAACTGCTTAACCTCGGCAGCCTCGCCAAACTCCTGCATTGTTGCGGCACGTACGGCCTCGGCTGTGGTGGGCTGGTCAAAACGAACCACATATGTACGGCCACCGCTGAAATCAACACCGTAGCTGAAGCCCTTGGTGAAGATGCTTATCAGAGCGATAGCGCAAAGGATACCGGACACGATGTAGGATATCTTGCGCAGCTTGATGAAGTCCACGTGGGTGTTCTTGAGGAAGTTGCGGGTTGCGGGAGAGTCAAAGCTGATGTCTTTGTTGCGGGCAAGCCTTGCCTCGAATATCAGACGAGGGATAAAGATGGAGGTGAATACAGAGGTGATGATACCGATTACCAGAACGGCTGCAAAACCCTTAACGGGGCCGCTGCCGAAGAAGTAAAGGATAACACCGGTAATCAGGGTGGTCAGCTGACCGTCGATGATTGCGGAATATGCATTCTTGTAACCGTCACTGATGGCCAGGCGCAGCGACTTGCCTGCGCGAAGCTCCTCTTTGACACGCTCGTAGATAATCACGTTGGCATCCACGGCCATACCCATTGTCAACACCAGACCGGCGATACCGGGGAGGGTGAGGACGGCACCGAAGGATACCAGGGCGCCGAACAGGAACAGCACGTTGCAAAGCAGTGCGATGTCGGCTGCAAAACCTGCGCGGCGATACCATATCAACATATAAAGCAGCACGAGCAGGAAGGCGAGTGCGAACGAAATCATACCGTTCTTGATGGACTGGCTACCCAGGGAAGGACCAACCACCTGCTCCTGCACGATGCGGGCGGGAGTGGAGAGCTTACCGCTCTTGAGCACGGTTGCAAGGTCTTCAGCCTCTTCGCGGGTGAAGTGGCCGGTGATCTGGCTGCTACCGCCGCTGATCTTGTTCTGTACGTTAGGATATGAGTAAACCAGACCGTCCATTACGATGGCGATCTGCTTGCCGATATTCTGCTCGGTGATGACCTCCCAGCGGGAGCTGCCGGTGGTGTTCATAGTCATAGAAACCTCGGCGGCACCGGAAATCTGGCTGTAGTTGACGCGGGCGGATGTGATCACGCCGCCGTCCAGGGCTGCACCCTTGCCGGCGCTGCTCTTGAGGGCAACCAGCTCGAAATACTGGTCGTTGGCTGCATAAGAGCTGGGCTTGAAGGTGAGAGCCGGAACAAAGTCGTTGGGGAAAGCAACGCTAGTGTTGCGCAGCATACGCATCACATCTGCGGTGTCACGATAGTGAATCAGACCCAGGCAGGCGTTGTTGCCACCCATCTGCTGCAGACGGCCAAACAGCGGATTGGCCTTTCTGTAGGCCTCCAGCTGCTCGTTCTGGTCCTGCTCTGCATTCTCTGCTGCAAGGTTGGTCAGCAGGCTGTCCTGCTCTGCAGAAACGGCCTCTGCAACCTGGGGCTCAGCCTCGGCAGCAGCCTCTTCAACCTCGGTCTCGGGCTCGGTAGCGGCCACTTTGGCAGCTTCGTCGCGGTTGACCTCCTGAAGGAAAGGCATAATCTCGGATGCGGTGTAGGTGGTCCAGAATTCCAATGCGGCGGTACCCTGGAGGAGCTTGCGGACACGCTCGGGCTCCTTAACACCGGGAAGCTCCACGAGGATGCGGCCGGTGCGGGCAATCTTCTGGATGTTGGGCTGAGCCACACCAAACTGGTTGACACGGCGCTCTACAACTGTATAGGAGTTGTTGATGGCGCTCTCAGCCTCTTTGCGGAGAAGGTCGATGATTTGCTCGTCGGTGATCTTGGATTTGTTCTCTACCTCGTTGCTGAATTTCTCCAGGTCGATGTCGAACGAAAGCCTCTGACCGTCGGCAACCTCTTTCCAAGCGTCTGCAAAAAGGGTGATGAAGTCGGTGTGGGTTTCCTCTGCACGCTCACGGGCAAGCTTGAGTGCCTGGTTGAACTTGTCGGAGGTTTTCTCGCGGGCGCAGTTGCGCACCAGCTCCGCCAGATCCAACTGCAGCATCACGTTCATACCGCCCTTGAGGTCCAGACCCAAGTTAATCTCTTTCTCCTTAACATCCTTGTATGTGTAGCCGAGATAAACTTTCTCGGTGGATATGGAGTCGATGTACCTGTTGTTTGCCGCAGTGTTTACGCTGTCCAGATAAAATGCGCGGTTAAGCTCAGAAACCGCCTGGAACTCAGGCTTTGTCTGCTCCAGCTCCACTACTTTCTGCGCATATTTTGCGGCTTTGCGCTCCTGGAGTGCGGTGACCAGCGTGAACGACAGCTGGAAAGCGCAAGCCAGGCCGATGAGAATTGCCACTAAACGAATGGCTCCTTTACTTTGCATAATTATTGCTTATTTAATATTTTGATATTTCGATATTTCGCGAAAAATAGTCTGCAAAATTAGTATTTTTTCTCAATATGTGAAGTATTTCGTATTTTTGTTTTTGCTTTCTTCAGAAAAAAGGCGATGAAACATATTTTCAAAATCTTTATCCTGGCGTTGCTGCTGCCCGTTTTTGCGACAAATGCGGCGGGCCAGAACACCAAATCCCTGATAAGCAGCGGCGACAGGGCGCTGGCCGGCTATGACTTTGAATCGGCCCGGCACGACTACGCCCGTGCGCTGGAGCGCACCCAGGATTCCACCGAAAGGATTATTCTTTCGGAGAAGATCACCTGGTGCGAAAACGGCCTCAATATGCTCAACTATGCGTCCAGGCCTACTGTTATTTCCAGCGTAACCGTGCCCCGCAACCGGTTTTTCCTGTACTACAGCCACTTCCCCGACAAATCGTGGAAAAAGGGTCCCGACGGAGAGGCCTTTATCTATACAGAAGATATGGACAAGGTTGTCATCCCCACCAGGGGACAGTGGGGCACCTATGACCTCAACTGGTCCGTCCGCCAGGAAAGCGGTGCCTGGGGGCCGCTTACAGATATGGGCGACGGCATCAACTCTGCCGACGACGAAATCTACCCCGTGCTCAGCGAAGACGGCAAGAAACTGTACTTCTCTTCCAAGGGCCTCTACGGTATGGGCGGCTACGACCTGTTTGTGAGCGAATGGGACGAAACCCGCCAGGAATGGGGCGTGGCGGAGAATCTGGGCTTCCCCTATTCCTCGCCCTACGACGACCTGCTGTTCTGCAACACGCCCGACGGCAACTTCTCGCTGTTTGCATCCAACCGCGCCTGCTCTGAAGACAGCGTAGTGATATATCTGCTCAGATACGACCCGACCCCCGTCAAGACCTCCATAGAATCGGTAGAGGACGCCCGCCGTCTGGCCGCCTTGCGTCCAAGACCCAACATCAATCTTGACATAGACGAGAGCCTGTTCTCGCACACTATGTACGACGAGGATTCCTTTGCGCGCTACTTTGCCCTTGTGGGAAGATATTCTGCCGTGAAAGATTCCATCAAGGTGCTGCAAAGCGCCATCGCGGCCAGCCGCGCCGCCTATGCAGAGAGCGACGAAGACGACCGCAAGGACATATCAAGGGGCATTAAGGCTGCAGAGAGCGAGATTTTCAACCTTCAGACCCGGCTCAGCGACCTCTCTTCAGAGATCCAGGTCGTGGAGATGGACTTTCTGGTAAGGGGCGAGGAAATCAATCCGGAGGAGTTCGAGCAGCAGTTCCTGGAAGAGACCCTCTCCGAGACCGACGCTCCCATCACAGCTCCGCAGTACACTTTTATGCAGCGCACGCTGGGCCAGATGCCCGATTTTGACTTTGCCCAGCCCGAATCCAAGGTGGACCTCAACTTCAAAGTTCTGGACGTTTCGGAACTCATCACCGATTATACTCTGCCCGATGGGCTGGTATATCAGATTCAGCTGGCCACCAATGCCAACAGGATGGACGCCACCCGCCTCAAGGGACTCAGCCCCGCATTTGAGAAGCGCCTGGGCAGCAAATATGTATACCGCGTGGGCCTGTTCTACACTTGGGCCGAGGCCAACAAAGCCCTGACCACCGTCAAGAAGAAGGGCTTCTCCTCTGCCGCCATCGTGGCCTTTGACGACGGGGCCAACGTAAATGTCAAGAACGCCCGCACGCTTGAGGCCAAGCGCAAGGACAGCCAGAAATACCGTCTGGTGCTGCGCGAGTATCCCGACGGCATCCCTGCCGAGATTCTCACCGTGATACGCGAGGGCAGCACAATGGATATTGCCCGCAGCAGCGAAAACGGCCGCGTGATATACTTCGTGGCGCCGCTGGACAAGACCTCGGCAGAGAAGCTGCGCAACGCCGCCCTTGCCGCCGGAGCTGAGGGCATAGTCATAGAACCTATTAAATAGTAATATATGGGACCGATAATAATTCTTATTGTAGTGGGGCTGCTGCTCCTGCTTGTTGAAACCCTGCTGATTCCCGGCTTTGCCGTGACCGGCATCCTGGGCATTTGCTCGCTGGGCGCCGCCTGCTGGCTGGCATTCACCCGCCTGGGCAACACCGCCGGCATCATTGTCACCATCGTCTGCATTTTGCTGGCTGCGGCGCTGATAGTGTGGGTAATGCGCGCCTCCACCTGGAAAAAGGCCACCCTCAACACCAAAATAGACTCCAAGGTTGATGTAAACGCCGGTCAGAGCAACATCGCCATTGGCAGCAAGGGAACCACAGTGACCCGCCTGGCCCCTATGGGTATGGTCCGTTTCGAAGACGGCACCAAGGCCGAGGTAAACTCTTCCGACGGCTTTGTGGATCCCGGCTGCGCGGTTGAGGTCAGCGCCATTGAAGGAGAGAAAATATTTATCAAAAAAATCTAACTGAATATGACACCAATGACTTTCGTGTGGATAGCAGTCGGTTTTGTCCTGCTGCTCCTGTTATTGTGGCTTTTCCCCGTGACCCTTTGGTTCCAGGCTTTGATTTCCGGCGCCAGGGTTTCACTGATCCAGCTTATCCTGATGCGCTGGCGCAAGGTCCCTCCGGGAACCATTGTCCAGGCTATGATTGCCGGCACCAAGGCCGGCCTTAAACTCAACGCCAACGAACTTGAGGCCCACTATCTGGCCAAGGGCCACGTCGGCAGGGTTGTAAACGCCCTCATCAGCGCCGACAAGGCCAACATCGCCCTCGATTTCAAGAAGGCTGCCGCCATTGACCTGGCTGGCCGCGACGTGTTTGAGGCCGTGCAGATGTCGGTAAATCCCAAGGTTATCAACACCCCGCCCGTATCGGCTGTGGCCAAGGACGGTATCCAGCTGATAGCCAAGGCCCGCGTGACCGTGCGCACCAACATCCACCAGCTGGTGGGCGGCGCCGGCGAAGAGACCGTGCTGGCCCGCGTGGGCGAAGGCATCGTGTCCAGCATCGGTAGCGCAGCCTCCCACAAAGAGGTGCTGGAGAATCCCGACAGCATCTCCAAGGTGGTGCTCAGCAAGGGTCTGGATGCAGGTACCGCATTTGAGATTCTCTCTATCGATATCGCAGACGTGGATGTCGGAAAGAACATCGGCGCCGTGCTGCAGATGGACCAGGCAAATGCAGACAAGAACATCGCACAGGCCCGCGCCGAAGAGCGCCGCGCAATGGCGGTGGCCCAGGAGCAGGAGATGAAGGCAAAGGCCCAGGAGGCCCGCGCCAAGGTCATCGAGGCCGAGGCAGAGGTGCCCCTGGCAATGGCAGAGGCATTCCGCAACGGCAATCTGGGCATTATGGACTACTACAAGTTCAAGAACATCCAGGCCGACACCGAAATGCGCACCAACATCGCAAAGAAGTAAGCTCCGGCAGAAGCCCGAGCGATACAGCGCAGAAAAAGCTTCGCGTAGGGAACAGGGGTTCTATGTTCTCCCTGGCCCGGAGCGAAGCTTTTTCGTAGCATAGCGAGGGCTATTCAGGCGAAGGCCTCTGCCCGAAACCCTACTCGATGTTCTTGCGCAGCAGGTTGTTGATGTTAACCTGGTCGGCGATGATCTTGTGGAGGTTCTCTACGGGAACGCGGTCCTGGGTCATCGTGTCGCGGTAGCGGACAGTGACTGTATTGTCGGTGAGGGTGTCGTGGTCCACGGTGACGCAAATCGGGGTGCCGATGGCATCCTGACGGCGATAGCGGCGGCCTATGGAATCCTTCTCGTCGTACTGGCAGTTGTAGTCCACGCGGAGTGAGTGAAGAATCTCGCGGGCCTTCTCGGGCAGACCATCCTTCTTGACCAGCGGCAAGATGGCAGCCTTGACGGGAGCCAGTGCCGGAGGCAGGGAGAGAACCACGCGCTTCTCGCCGCCCTCAAGCTCCTCTTCGTGATATGCACTGGAGAGAACGGCCAGAACGGTGCGGTCCACGCCGATAGAGGTCTCTATCACGTAAGGAACATAGCTCTCGTTGGTCTCGGGGTCGAAATACTGCATCTTGCGGCCGCTCATACGCTGGTGATTGCCCAGGTCAAAGTCGGTGCGGCTGTGGATACCCTCCAGCTCCTTGAAGCCGAACGGGAATTCAAACTCGATGTCGGTGGCGGCATTTGCATAGTGCGCCAGCTTGTCGTGATCGTGGAAGCGGTATTTATTGTCGCCCAGGCCCATAGCCTTGTGCCAGGCAAGACGGGTCTCTTTCCATTTTGCAAACCACTCCATCTCGGTGCCGGGCTTGATGAAGAACTGCATCTCCATCTGCTCGAACTCGCGCATACGGAAAATGAACTGACGGGCCACAATCTCGTTGCGGAACGCCTTGCCTATCTGCGCGATGCCGAAAGGAATCTTCATACGGCCGGTCTTCTGAACATTCAGGAAGTTCACGAAGATACCCTGGGCGGTCTCGGGACGCAGGTATATGGTGCCCACGCCGCCGTCCACATTACCCAGCTGGGTAGAGAACATAAGGTTGAACTTGCGCACCTCGGTCCAGTTCTTGGTGCCGGAAATGGGACATACGATGTCGCAGTCTATGATGATCTGGCGCATCTCCTCAAGGTCGTTGGCATCCAGAGCCTTGACCATACGGGTGTGAACCTCGTCCCATTTTGCCTTGCTGCGCAGCACGTTGGGGTTGGTGGCGCGGAACTGGGCCTCGTCAAAGGCGTCGCCGAATTTGCGGCGGCCCTTCTCGACCTCCTTGTTCATCTTCTCTTCCAGCTTGGCCAGATAATCCTCTATGAGGACGTCGGCGCGATAGCGCTTCTTGGAATCCTTGTTGTCGATCAGGGGGTCGTTAAACGCTGCCACGTGGCCGCTGGCCTCCCAGATCTTGGGGTGCATAAAGATGGCGCTGTCAATGCCCACGATGTTGTCGTGCAGGCGGACCATAGCGTCCCACCAATATGTCTTGATGTTGTTCTTGAGCTCCACGCCCAGCTGGCCGTAGTCATAAACGGCTGCCAGACCGTCATAAATCTCGCTTGACTGGAAAATGAAACCATATTCCTTGCAATGCGCGGTCAAATTTCTGAAAACCTCTTCTTGTGTCATTGTATCGATTGTTAATTATTATTTCCTTCCAATTCTTCAAGCAGCGCCGCCGCAAAGGGCCGGCTGTATATCTGCGGGTGGGGCAGCGTAAGCCTTTTTGTGCTGCGCACCAGACCGTCGTATTTCAAAATATCTATGTCGATGGTGCGGTTGGAATAAATCCGCCGCCCGTCGGCATCGAAGGCCGGTTTATGGCGCGGCCTCCCCAGCGCCGCCTCTACCCTCTGGCAGAGGTTCAAAAGCCGTATCGGCGTCAACCCTTCCGGCGCCTCAAACGCCACCGCCATATTTAAAAACGCCGGTCCGTCAAAGCCCACCGCCTCTGTCTCCAACACCGCCGTGCGTTTCAAAGACACCTTCAAGGCATCTTCCAGTATCCCGCAGGCAGCATTCAAATAAGCCTCGCGGTCACCCAGGTTGGAGCCGAGCAGCAAATAAATCATTCCAGCCCCAGTTCTATGCGAGCCTCTTCGCTCATCATATCCTTGTTCCACTCCGGCTCGAACACCAGCTCTATGGCCACATCCACCACGCCCGGCACATCGCGAACCGCCTCTGCCACACTCTCTACCACCACGTCCGCAATGGGACAGTTGGGGGCGGTGAGGGTCATTTTGATGTTCACCTTGTGGTCGTCGTCCACCGCAATCTCATATATCAAGCCCAGGTCGTATACATTCACCGGAATCTCCGGGTCGTAGACCTGGCGAAGCGCCATCACTATGTTTGCCTCAAGTGCAGTCTTTGACATAGTTCAGCCCTCCCCGCTTGCAGCCGCAATGGCGCGGATGCGTTTTATCATTGCCGCCAGACCGCCTGCGCGGGTGGGGGAGAGGTTCTCCCGGAGGCCGATTTCGTCTATAAAATGCAGGTCCGCAGCCAGAATATCCTTCGGCAACTGCCCCTCGAACACCCTGATCAGCAAGGAGATGATTCCCTTGGTGATGATGGCGTCGCTATCAGCCCTGAAATGCAGCCGGCCCTCGGTGTCGCGGCTGCTGGTGAGCCACACGCGCGACTGGCAGCCGTCAATCAGGTTGGCGTCGGTCTTGTCCGCCTCGTCTATCAAGGCGATATCGCGCCCCAGGTCAATGAGGTACTCGTATTTGTCGAGCCACTCGTCAAAGACCGCAAACTCTTCAATTATATCTTTCTGAACCTCTTCTATCGTTTTCATTTCCTCAAAATCTTAACAGTACGCTGCAGCGCCCGCTCAAAAATCTCCACCTCTTCTACAGTGTTATAGGGCATCAGGCTGGCACGCAGCATACTGCCGCCGCCTATGCGGTCCACGATGGGCTCCGCGCACATATGTCCGCTGCGCAGCGCCACCCCCATCTTGTCCATAAGCATTGCGGCATCCAGCGGATGCACGCCCTCTATTGTAAAGGACCACAGCGGCACCCTGTCGGGCGCGTCGGCCGCGGCCATAAAAATGCCATCTACAGACGCCAGAGCCCTGTTCATAGCAGCCACCAGAGTCTTCTCGTGCTCTGCCGCCTGCGGGTTAGCAGCCACCCTGGAGGCATATTCCAGCGCCGGGGCCAGGCAGGCGCCCGCCACGAAATTGGCAGTGCCGGCCTCGAACTTGAGCGGGATATCGGCATAGGTGGTCCCTTCAAAGCTTACGCGGCCCACCATATCGCCGCCGCCCATAAACGGCGGGAGTTTTTCCAGCCACTCGCGCTTGCCATATAGCACGCCGATGCCGGTGGGGGCATATATCTTGTGGCCGGAGAATACGTAAAAATCGCAGTCCAAAGCCCGCACGTCTACCCGGCGATGCACGATGCCCTGGGCGCCGTCTATCAGCACCGGTATGCCCAGCGTGTGCGCCTCGGCCACCATCTCCGCCACGGGATTCACGGCACCCAGAATATTGGATACGTGAGTTATGGCCACCATTTTCACTCCGCGGCGCAGAGCAGCACGGTAGGCCTCCATATCCACGCTGCCGGTGTTATCCTCTGCGCCGGCATCAACCGGAACCACCTCCAGGTGCGCGCCGGTGCGCTGGCAAACCATCTGCCAGGGGACGATGTTGGAGTGATGCTCCGCCTCGGTGAGCAGAATGGCGTCGCCACGGCCTATAAAGCCGCCCCACGCCAGGCAATTGGCCACCAGGTTGATGGACATCGTGGCGCCGGAGGTCATCACAATCTCGTCTGGCGATGCGGCATTCAAAAACCGCTGCGCCGCCTTGCGCCCCGCCTCATAGGCCTCGGTGGCCTCGTAGCTGAGCGTGTGCACCGCGCGGTGGATGTTGGCATTATGCTCCCGGCACAGCCGCTGCTGCATTTCCACAACCGCCTCCGGACGCTGGCTTGTGGCGGCGTTGTCAAAATAGACAAGCGGCCGGCCCTCTACCGTGCGGCGGAGAATCGGAAAATCTGCCCTTATCCGTGCCGAAAAACTCATTAATCCAACTAATTTTCGTATCTTTACAAACTGCAAAAATAATCATTTTTAGAATATATGTACGAATATATACAGGGCACACTTGCCGAGCTCAATCCCGCCGAGGCCATTCTGGAGGCGGGCGGCGTAGGCTACAAAATACTGATTTCACTGGGTACGTTCTCCCAGATAGAGCACCGGGGCGGCGAGACAGTCAAGCTGTATCTATACCATCTGCTTCGCGAAGACGAAGAGGCGCTATACGGCTTTGCCACCAAAGAAGAGCGGGGGCTGTTCACCCTGCTGATTTCTGTGAACGGCGTGGGGCCCGGCACTGCCCGGATGATGCTCAGCTCCCTGAGCAGCGATGAGCTGCAAAACGCAATTATCGGCGGCGATGTGGCCAGGATCAAATCCATAAAGGGCATCGGCGCCAAAACGGCAGAGCGCATCATCCTGGAGCTGCGCGACAAGATTGTCAAAGGGGACAGCAAGCCGCTGGCGGGATTCACCACCGTCAAAAGCGAAGTCCGCGCCGAAGCCTTCAACGCGCTGGTGCTTCTTGGCTTTGCCAAGCCCAACGTAGAAAAGGCTCTGGATAAGGTCCTTACGGCCACGCCGGAAATCAGTCTTGAAAATTTAATTAAAAATTGTTTGAAAATATTGTAAATCCCAAGGAGTTTTCCTAAATTTGTACCCGATTAAGGATTACTATGCTAGTACCTGAAGATTTATTTTACACCAAAGATCACGAGTGGGCCCGCATCGAGGGGGATGTCGCATACGTAGGCATCACGGATTTTGCGCAGAACGAGCTGGGAGACATCGTTTTTCTGGATGTTCCCACGGTGGGTGAGATGTTGTCGGCGGGAGAGAAATTTGGTGACATCGAGGCGGTCAAGACAGTGGCGGAGGCTTATATGCCCGTAAGCGGAGAGGTTGTGGAGTTCAACGAAGCCCTTGAGAGCGCGCCCGAGTTAGTAAACGCCAGCCCGTATGACGAGGGCTGGATTATTAAGATCAAGTTCTCCGATCCGTCGGAATTTGATACATTGTTAAAAGCTGAAGAGTACAAGGAATCAGTCTAAACATTGAAAATTAAATGTGATGTGTTAAGCCCGCCAGCCGCCCGGTTCGCGGGCTTAATTTTTGCCCCGTAGACGACTTTACATACTTTTTTGTACCTTTGGCCCGCTAACAAACTTATCCGAATGGAAATCAAACGGTTATTCGATTTTATCGACTTCGTGAAAAATGAGCTCCCCTACAGGGAAGACGTCGTTGCACGAAGCATCAAAGGCGAGTGGCACAAAGTCAGCACCGACCAATTCGTAAATAACACCTGGTCCGTTGCCCGCGGCCTGCTGGCCGAAGGTTACGGCAAGGGGACAAAGGTCATAAGCATCAGCGCCAACCGTCCCGAATGGAACTTCATAGACCTGGGTACCGCACTGGCCGGGATGATTCACGTGCCGTTATACGCCACCCTGGCTCACGATGACTATCTGTATATATTTGACCATTCCGATGCGGAGGTCATCTTTATAGACAACACGAAACTCTACGACAAAATTGCCCCCGTCACAGAGGAGATCGACCGGAAAATCAAAGTCATCCTGATAGACGACAGCGACGAGGTCTACTGCCTGAAGCAGCTCTGCGCCAAGGGCGACGAACAGAAAGAGAAGTGGGATCCGGTTCTGGAAGAGAACAAAAAGACCATCAAAGAAGACGAGTGTGTATCCATCGTGTACACTTCCGGCACCACCGGCCGTCCCAAGGGGGTTATGCTCTCCCACCGCAACCTGGTGTTTGACGCCCACGCCCATTCTGTGCGCCACGTGATGGACTATCATCACATCGCCGTAAGTTTCCTGCCGCTGTGTCACGCATACGAGCGCACAATGATCTACGACAACCTGGAGCGCGGTATCCGCATCTATTATGCAGAGAACCTGAGCACCATTGCCGCCGACCTGGCCAGCTGCCACGCCGACTTTTTCTGCGGCGTGCCCCGCGTGCTGGAGATGATGTACGACAAGTTCGAGACTGCCGGCAAGCAGCTCAAGGGCTTCAAGAAATGGCTCTATCGCAAGGCCTGGAACTTTGCCAACAAGTTTGACAGCTACAACAACGCTCCGCTGTACAAACTTCGCCACAATATCTACGACTCTCTCATTTACAAGAAATGGCGCGACGCCCTGGGCGGCCACCATATGATTGTGGTGAGCGGAGGCAGCTCAATACAGGAGAAGATTGTCCGCTGCTTCACCGCTGCCGGCT
This sequence comes from Bacteroidales bacterium, assembly GCA_016290415.1. Taxonomy (GTDB): domain Bacteria; phylum Bacteroidota; class Bacteroidia; order Bacteroidales; family UBA932; genus Equibacterium. Next base: position 86,004 of record JAEETP010000001.1, on the reverse strand, counting down.
TCCAGCTGTGCGAAGGCTACGGTATGACCGAGACTTCTCCCGTGATCGCGGTGAACAATCCTGTGGACAAACTGGTGATTATCGGCACCGTGGGCCAGCCCATTGACGGCACCGAGGTCAAGTTTACAGAAGAGGGCGAGATCCTGACCCGCGGCCCGCACGTGATGATGGGCTATTACAAGACTCCCGATCTCACCAAGGAGATTATTGACGAGGACGGCTGGCTGCACACCGGCGACATCGGATATCTGGTGGATGGAAAATTCCTGAAGATCACCGACCGCAAAAAGGAGATGTTCAAGCTGAACAACGGCAAGTACATCGCCCCTCAGGCCATAGAGACCAAGCTTAGGGAGTCAGAGTTGATATCGCAGTGCATAGTGTTCGGCGAGAACCATAAATATGCGTCTGCCATAATTATCCCCGACTTTGCCGCCCTGCGCGAACTGGCCAAGGAAGAGAAGATCAAGGTCACCGACAACCAGAGTATGCTTGCCAACGAGAAACTCCTGGCCGCTCTTCATAAAGAGGTCGCAACTGTAAACGAGAGCCTTGCCGCTCACGAGCAGATCAAGAAGGAGCAGTTTATAGACGACGTCTGGGGTCTTGACAACGGAATGCTTTCACAAACGCTCAAACTCAAGCGCGCAAACATCACAAAGAAGTACTCCGATTTGATGGAAAAGGCGTTCGAGTAAAGCTCCGGGCAGATGCATCCGGCTGATATCTGCCCGAGCGATACAGCGCAGAAAAAGCTTTGCGTAGCATAGCGAGGGCGGTTTCTGCCCTCCGCATATCGAAAAAATAAGCTTCGCTACGGGCCCCGTGACTCTTCGCACGTGTTCCCTTCGCGAACTTATTTTTTCTCGCTCCGGGCAGCGCTATCTCCCGAAATACACCAGCAGCACAGAGATGTCGGCGGGGGAGACTCCGCTGATGCGGGATGCCTGCGCTATGGTGGCGGGCTTGTAGCGTGCCAGTTTGATGCGGCACTCGGTGCTGAGGCTCTGCACCTGGCTGAAATCAAAATCTTCCGGAATCTTAATATTCTCCAGCCGCAGAATCTTGTCGGCCAGACGCCTCTCGCGGTCTATATAGCCCTGATACTTGACGGCTATTTCCACATCTTCCAGAATCTCCGCGCTATCGGCACCCGGCAGCAGATTTTCCGAAGAGCAGGCCAAAAGGCCCTGCAGCGACACGCCGGGGCGGGACAGCAGCTCGCTGATGCGCTTGCGATTCTCTATGGGTGCGCTCCCGACACTCTCCAGATAACCGTTGACCTGGGCCGGAGTGAGCGGGGTCTCTTCCAGGGCGGTGCGGCAGCGCTCCACCTCTTCGTATTTGGCCAGCATAGCTGCATATCTCTCCTGGGAAATCAATCCCAGCTCATAGCCCTTGCCCGTCAGGCGGCGGTCTGCGTTGTCCTGCCGCAGCAGGATGCGGTATTCGGCGCGGGAGGTGAACATACGGTAGGGTTCGTCCACCCCTTTGGTGATGAGGTCGTCTATCAGCACGCCTATATACGCCTCGTCTCTCATCAGCACAAACGGCTCGCGGCCGCGCAACTTGAGCACGGCGTTGATACCTGCCATAAGGCCCTGTGCCGCAGCCTCTTCGTATCCGGTGGTGCCGTTGACCTGACCCGCCAGGAAAAGCCCCTCCACCACGCGGCTCTCCAGCGAGGCCTTGAGCTGCGTCGGGTCAAAATAGTCATATTCCACGGCGTAGGCCGGGCGGAAAATCTTTATGTTTTCAAAGCCCTTTATCTGCCGCAGCGCCGCAATCTGGGTGTCGGTGGGCAGCGATGATGAGAATCCCTGCAGATAATATTCGCAGGTATCCAGGCCTTCGGGCTCCAGGAACAGCTGGTGCGAGGTTTTGCCGGCAAACGTGCGCAGCTTGTCCTCTATGGAAGGGCAGTAGCGCGGCCCTATGCCGGTGATTTTGCCGGTAAACAGCGGGCTCTGGTCAAAGGCGCTGCGCAGGATATCGTGCACCCTCTCGTTTGTATGGACTATATAGCAGACCTTCTGCGGCCGGCCGGCCTGAATGGCAGAGGGCTCCCGGCCAAACGAAAAGCGGGCGGGGACGGCATCGCCCTCCTGCACCTCCAGAGCAGAGAGGTCTATGCTGCGGGTGTCTATGCGGGGCGGGGTGCCGGTTTTCATACGGCCCACCGCAATGCCGGCGTCGCGCAGCTGGTCGGCGATGTGATAGCTGGCCAGCTCTCCAATGCGGCCGCCTTCGCTGGTCTGCTGCCCGATGAACAGTTTGCCGCCAAGGAAAGTGCCGGCGGTGATAATTACCGCGCCGGCGGTGAATGTCGTCCCCATCTTGGTGGTGACTCCGGTCACGCGGCCGCCGTCAAACTCCAGCGAAGCCACTGTATCCTGCCACATATCCAGATTGGGGGTGGACTCCAGAATCCGCCGCCACTCCAGCGTATATTGGGTTTTGTCGCACTGCGCCCGCGGGCTCCACATTGCGGGGCCCTTGCTCTTGTTCAGCATCCTGAACTGCAGCGTGCTGCGGTCGGTCACAATGCCGGAATAGCCGCCCAAAGCGTCTATTTCCCGCACTATCTGGCCTTTGGCAATACCGCCCACCGCCGGATTACAGGACATCTGTGCAATATTTCGCATATCCATTGTGACCAGCAGCGTGCGCGCCCCCATACCGGCGGCGGCACAGGCGGCTTCGCATCCGGCGTGGCCGGCCCCTACGACTATGACTTCGTAATCGTATCCCATTGCTCAAGGGCGGCATTCTCTGCCGCACGCATTTTTGCCTGTTTTGCCCGTGTGGTATCGTCCTCTCCCACCAGATGCAGCAGGCCGTGGGCCACCACCCGCATCATTTCGCGCTCAAACCCTTCGCCGTATTGGGCGCCGTTGGCCCTGACGGTGTCCACGCTTATGAAAATGTCGCCGTCTATGCACAGCGACGCGGGATCCTCGCGGGAATCGAAAGTGATGATGTCGGTGTAATAGTCGTGTCCCAGATACTGCCGGTTTATGGAAAGCAGATACTCGTCGTCACAGAAAATATAGTTGAGGTCGCCTATGGCATAGCCGTAGCCGGCGGCAACACTTCTTAACCACGTTTTGATTTTGTTTTTACTTTTAATATCAAAACTTGTGTTTTCTTTAAAAAAAGAAATCATTTGCTAACTTTGCGTGCTTAATGAATTTTGGCAAAAGTATCAAATTAAATAAACATCTAAAAACTTATTGAAATGGCAAAAGTAACAGTTATCGGCGCCGGCAACGTGGGTGCAACCGTTGCCAACGCAGTCGCTCACACCGGTTGTGTGTCCGATCTCGTCCTGATTGACATCAAAGAAGGACTCTCCGAAGGTAAAGCTATGGATATGATGCAGACCGCAAAGCTTTATGGCTTTGACACCCGCATCAAAGGCGTTACCAACGACTACAAAGCTACAGCAAACAGCGACGTCATTGTGGTGACTTCCGGTATCCCCCGCAAGCCCGGTATGACCCGCGAAGAGCTCATCGGCGTTAACGCAGGCATCGTGAATTCCGTTGTAAAGAGCGCTTTAGAGTACTCTCCCAACGCAATCTTCCTGATGATTGCAAACCCTATGGACACTATGACCTACCTCACCTACAAGACCTCCGGTCTCCCCAAGAACCGCGTCATTGGTATGGGCGGCCAGCTGGACAGCAGCCGTTTCACTTACTACATCAGCCAGGCTCTGGGCGCAGCTGCCAGCGATGTCGGCGGTATGGTTATCGGCGGTCACGGTGACACCACTATGATCCCCCTGATTGACCGTGCAACCTACAAGGGCCTCAAGGTCAAGGATCTCGTTTCCAAAGAAGTTGCCGACAAGATCGTGGCTGACACTATGGTGGGCGGCGCAACCCTCACCAAGCTCCTGGGCACCAGCGCCTGGTATGCTCCCGGTGCAGCTGCAGCCACTATGGTCAAGGCTATGGTTCTGGACCAGAAGAAGGTATTCCCTTGCTGCGTAGCCCTCGACGGCGAATATGGCAAGAAGGATATCTGCATTGGCGTTCCCGCAGTTATTGGCAAGAACGGTGTAGAGAAGGTCATCGAGCTCAAGCTCAGCGCAGAGGAAAAAGAGGCATTCGAGAAGAGCGCAGAGGCTGTGAACAAGACCAATTCCGTGCTCAAGGAAATGGGTTTGGTAAAATAATTGTAAACAAATTTTTGACAAATCAATTTATTCTTTATAATTTTGAGAGTTAAAGAATAACAAGCTATGGAAGTCAAGAAATCACCCAAGGCCGACCTTGCCAAGAGCTCACCGATGTTCCTGGAGATAGGTCTCATTGCCGCCCTGCTCATTACACTGCTGGCTTTTGAATGGAAATCCGGCAACATAAAGAAAGCAGAACTTTCTGCAAATGACGTTATTGCGGCAGAAGAAGAAATTATCCCCATCACCGAAGAGGAGAACGTTGTGCGCCCCAAAATGCCCACAATCCCCATCCTTTCAGATGCCATCGATATCGTGGACGATGATATCAAGGTAGACGAAGAGATGTTCTCTTTCGAGGACAGCGAGGACCTTGGTGTGGATATGAATGACTATGGATACGAGGTCGGTGAAGAGTCGGTAGAGGAAGAGGCCATCCCGTTTGCATTGGTAGAGCAGAAGCCGATGTTCCAGGGTGGTGACGCCAACGCCTTCTCCAAGTGGGTCAACCAGCACCTTGCCTATCCCGACATCGCAAAGGAAAACGGCATCCAGGGCCGTGTTACCCTGCAGTTCACCGTCAACACAGACGGCAGCGTCAGCGGCGTGAAAGTGCTCCGCGGCGTGGACCCTTCTCTTGACAAAGAGGCCGTGAGGGTCGTTTCGAGTTCGCCTAAATGGACTCCCGGAAAGCAGCGTGACCGCCCGGTAAAGGTTACCTACACCTTCCCCGTTATCTTCCAGCTTAAATAAAATTTGTCAAAACATCATAAAAAGGTGGTCGCTTCAGGCCACCTTTTTTTAACCCAAATATGGAAACTGCCGTAGCCGCAACAATCATCCGAGACAAAGACCAGATCCGTCAGAGCGAAGAATATCTGGACGAACTGGTGTTCCTGGCAGAAACCGCCGACATCCAGGTTGTGAAGCGGTTCACCCAGCGGCTGGACCATCCATATTCCGGCACCTACTTTGGCAGCGGCAAGCTTGATGAAATCAAAAATTTCGTAGAGGAAAACAATATCGACTACGTGATTTTTGACGACGAGCTAAGCCCCACCCAGATGCGCAACATAGAAAAGGAGGCTCACTGCAGCGTGATTGACCGCACCGGCCTGATCCTGGACATATTTGCGCAGCGGGCCCGGACCGCCTATGCCAAAACCCAGGTAGAGCTGGCACAATACCAGTATCTGCTCCCCAGGCTGACCGGTATGTGGACCCACCTCGAGCGCCAGAGGGGCGGTATCAATATGCGCGGTCCCGGTGAGAGCCAGTTGGAGACAGACCGGCGCATAGTGTTGGAACGCATCTCCCGCCTTAAGGAACAACTCAAGAAAATTGACCGGCAGATGGCCTCCCAGAGGGGTAACCGCGGCCAGATGGTGCGCATTTCGCTGGTGGGCTATACCAACGTGGGCAAGAGCACCATTATGAATCTGCTGGCCAAAAGCGAGGTTTTCGCAGAGAATAAACTGTTCGCCACCCTGGACACCACTGTGCGCAAGGTGGTGCTGGAAAATGTTCCGTTTTTGCTGAGCGACACCGTAGGCTTTATCCGCAAACTCCCCACGCAACTCATCGAGGCTTTCAAAAGCACCCTGGACGAGGTGCGCGAGGCCGACATATTGATGCACGTGGTGGACATTTCCCATCCCAATTTTGCCGACCAACTGGCGGTGGTGAACAAGACCCTTAAGGATATCGGCGCCGGCGACAAGCCTGTCTATCTGGTATTCAACAAGATAGATTCTTATGTGCCGGAGAGTTACGACGAGTTTTCAATAGACGAGAAAACTGACCGCAACCTCACCATAGAGGAAATCAAAAACAGCTGGATGGCAAAGGAGCACACACCCTGCATATTCATCAGCGCAAAAGAGCGAATTGGGATAGATAAGATGCGCAGCGACCTGTACAAGATGGTGGCAGAAATCCACGCCGGACGCTATCCTTTCAATAATTTCCTCTGGTAAATCTAAACGAATTCCCGTATCAGTTCCAGCGTCTTTTCGGGGCATTCCAGAAAGACGTTGTGGCCGCATTTGGGCAGAATAACCTGCTTTACATTGGGACAGTCGGCGGCCATTTTGGCCCGGATTTCTTCTGTAACAAGGGCGTCGGAATCGCCGCATACAGAGAGCACCGGAATGGTGCAGGAGGCCAGCCAGGCGCTGGAATCCTCTTTCTGGATGATTCCCTTTACGCAGGCTATGATTCCGGCGGGATCGTGGGTTTCGCATAGTTCCACAGTCTCCCTTATCTTCTCGTCCATAGAGCGGAGATTGTCCGGATGAAACATTTTTGGAATTGAAAGCTCTGCAAGGGTGGCCAGATGTTCGGAGTTTATCACGGCCTGCTCTCGGGCGCGGATGGCCCTGGATTCGTCGGTTTCTGCATAAGGATAGGAATTGAGCAGCACCAGTTTTTCAAAACGGTCGGGAAAGAGTTCGCAGCACTTTAAGGCTACGAATCCACCCATTGAATGGCCCACTACGGTGGCGGTTTTCACTCCGCAGACATCCAACACTCCTTTGGCCACGGTGGCCATAAGGTCCATTGTGTTTACAGGGGCCGTGCAGGTGAGGCCGTGGCCCGGCAAATCTATTCTTATCACTCGATAGTCACGGCTCAGATCTTTGAACATTTCTTCCCAGATGTACATAGTCTCAAGATAGCCGTGGAGCAGCAGAATGGTCTTTTCTCCCTTCTTGGAATCCTCTATATGTGTGGCAATATTTGCGGCTGTAGCAAAAAACTCCATTTAATTGTGATTTGGGTGTGTAAAGGTATAACTTTTTCGATTATCTTTGTGTTTTGATTATAGTTTCGTAAGAATCTTAATAACTAACACATTATACTCTAATGACAGAACTAATTTCCAAAGTTCCTGAAGGACCGTTGGCCGAGAAATGGACCAACCACAAGGCTCATATCAGAGTCGTGAGCCCCGCCAACAAGAAGAAGATGGAAATCATCGTAATCGGCACAGGTCTTGCCGGAGCCAGCGCAGCTGCCACTCTCGGTGAACTTGGCTACAATGTTAAAATCTTCTGCATCAGCGATTCCCCCCGCCGCGCACACTCCATTGCAGCGCAGGGCGGTATCAATGCGGCAAAGAACTACCAGAACGACAATGACTCGGTTTACCGTCTGTTCTACGACACCATCAAGGGTGGTGACTACCGCAGCCGCGAAGCCAATGTATATCGTCTGGCAGAGGTCAGCAACAACATCATAGACCAGTGCGTGGCCCAGGGTGTTCCCTTTGCACGCGACTATGGCGGACTGCTGGACAACCGTTCTTTCGGTGGCGCACAGGTATCCCGTACTTTCTACGCCCGCGGACAAACCGGTCAGCAGCTTCTGCTGGGTGCTTATGCAGCCCTTAACCGTCAGGTGGCAAAAGGTACTGTCAAGAGTTATCCCCGCCACGAAATGCTGGACCTGGTGCTGATTAACGGCGAGGCCAAAGGTATCATTGCCCGCGACCTTACCACCGGCGAAATCCAGCGCTTCGGCGCCCACGCTGTGGTTGTGGCCAGCGGCGGATACGGAAATACCTATTTCCTCTCTACCAACGCTATGAACTCCAACGGCAGCGCCGCCTGGCAGTGCTACAAGAAGGGTGCATATTTCGCAAATCCCTGCTTCGCACAGATCCACCCGACCTGCATCCCCGTTCACGGCGACCAGCAGAGTAAACTTACCCTTATGTCAGAGTCCCTGCGTAACGACGGCCGCATCTGGGTTCCCAAGAAACTTGAAGATGTACAGGCTATCCGCAAGGGCACCAAAAAGCCCAGCGACATTGCAGAGGAAGACCGCGACTACTATCTGGAGCGCCGCTATCCCGCTTTCGGTAACCTGGTTCCCCGCGACGTGGCTTCCCGTGCTGCCAAAGAGCGCTGCGACGCAGGTTTCGGCGTAAACGAGCAGGGTCTTGCAGTGTTCCTGGATTTCAAGACCTGTATGGAGCAGAAGGGCCGCAAGTATATCGAAGAGAAATACGGCAACCTTTTCCAGATGTACGAAGAGATCAACGATGTTGACCCGTACAAGGAGCCTATGATGATATTCCCCGCCATCCACTACACAATGGGCGGTCTCTGGGTTGACTATAATCTCCAGACCACAATTCCCGGCCTGTACGCAATAGGCGAGGCAAACTTCAGCGACCACGGCGGAAACCGTCTGGGTGCATCGGCACTTATGCAGGGTCTGGCCGACGGTTATTTCATTCTCCCTTACACCATCGGTGATTATCTGGCATCCAAGTTCAAAGAGCCCAAGACCGACACCAACGCTCCCGAGTTTGAAGAGGCTGAGGCTAAAATCAAAGAGCGCATCAACAAGCTCCTTTCCATCAAGGGTAAACGCACCGTGGACAGCATCCATAAAGAGCTCGGTCACATTATGTGGGAATACGTAGGTATGGCCCGCAACGAGGCCGGTTTGAAGAAGGCCATCGGCCTTATCAGCGACCTTAAGAAAGAGTTCTGGAGCAATGTATATGTAGCCGGCGACAACGAGCACTTCAACCAGGAGCTGGAGAAGGCTCTGCGCGTGGCAGACTTCCTGGAAATAGGTCAGCTTATGGCCTATGACGCTCTTAACAGACGCGAATCCTGCGGCGGTCATTTCCGCGAGGAAATGCAGACAGAAGAGGGTGAAACCAAGCGTGACGACGAAAACTTTATGTATGTCGCTGCCTGGGAATACAAGGGCGAAGAAGAGCCTTCACTCCACAAGGAGCCTCTGGAATTCAAATATTGCAAAGTCGCAACCCGCAACTATAAAGACTAAGAGATTATGAAATTTACACTTAAAATATGGCGTCAGGAGAACGCCAAGGCTAAAGGTCATTTCGAGACCTATAAAATCGACGGCATCAGCCCCGACACATCTTTTCTCGAGATGATGGATATTCTCAACGAGCAGCTTGTAAATGAAAAGATTAATCCCGTAGCTTTCGACAAGGGTTGCAAAGGCCACAGCGGTCCCGTCAGCTTTGACCACGACTGCCGCGAAGGCATCTGCGGTGCCTGCTCGCTTTATATCAACGGCCGTGCACACGGTCCTGAGAGCGGTGTCACTACCTGTCAGCTTTATATGCGCAAATTCAAAGACGGCAGCACCATCACCATTGAACCTTGGCGCAGCAGCGGTTTCCCCATCATCAAAGACCTGGTGGTGGATCGCCGCGCATACGACAAGATTCTCCAGGCCGGCGGCTTCATTTCTGTGAATACCGGCGGTGTTCCCGACGCCAACGCAATCCCTATCAAGAAGGAGAATGCAGAAAAGAGTATGGATGCCGCTGCCTGCATAGGTTGCGGTGCCTGCGCAGCAACTTGCAAAAACGGCTCTGCAATGCTGTTTGTGGCAGCCCGCGTAAGTTCACTGGCTCTGCTCCCTCAAGGCAAGATAGAGGGTGCTCGCCGCGCAAAGGCTATGGTGGATACTATGGATGCTCTGGGATTCGGCAGCTGCACAAATACCCGTGCCTGCGAGCTGGAATGCCCTAAAGGCATCACAGTTGCCCACATTGCACGCCTTAACCGCGAATTCCTCTCAGCTAAACTCAGTGAGTAGTATTGTTAATAACAATATTAACTACTGTTGAAAACTTCTGATAAGTTGTAGGTAATCAACAATAAGTTGTTTTATCTACAACTTATCATTTTTTATCAACACCTCAACTAACAAAATAATTCAGAAAAAAAGCTTCTCTACGCACCTGAAACCGCAATAAAAAAATTTATCAACACTTTCAACAGACAGATATCAGACCCAAAAAAGAATTTCAAATATTTCTTTTTAATTTTGTTTTATGAGTGAAAAAGTTTCATACAAGCCACGCGAAGAATTCGCATCCAAGGACACCGACTTTGAAAACAAAATACGTCCGGGTCAGTTTGACGATTTTGGAGGGCAGGCAGATATAATAGAGAAGCTTAAGATTTATGTCCAGGCGGCCATAATCCGCGGCGAGTCGCTGGACCATATTCTGTTTCACGGCCCTCCCGGCCTTGGAAAAACCACCTTGGCTCATATAGTGGCCAACGAGCTTGGGGTTAATATGAAAATAACCTCCGGCCCGGTGCTGGACAAGCCCGGAGATCTTGCAGGCCTTCTGACCAGCCTTGAACCGGGTGATGTCCTTTTCATAGATGAAATACACCGCCTGAGTCCTGTTGTGGAGGAGTATCTCTACTCTGCAATGGAAGATTATGTGATAGACATAATGATAGACAAAGGCCCCGGAGCCCGCAGCGTGCAGATTTCGCTGAGTCCTTTTACACTTATAGGCGCCACCACCCGCAGCGGTTTGCTGACCTCGCCTCTCCGCGCCCGTTTCGGCATTCAGGAGCACCTTGAATACTACGATTATAAAACTCTTGCAGGCATCATAAAGCGCAGTGCATCCATACTTAATATAGGAATAGAAGATGATGCAGCAGTAGAGATAGCTATGCGCAGCCGCGGCACACCACGTATTGCAAACAATCTGCTTCGCCGAGTGCGCGACTTTGCCCAGGTGAAGGGCAATGGAGAGATAGACCTGAATATCACAAAATACGCCCTCAACGCCCTCAATATAGACAAGCGCGGCCTGGACGCTATTGATAATAAGATACTGACCACCATTATTGAAAAATTCAAGGGTGGACCGGTTGGTGCAAGCACCATTGCAACTGCTATCAGTGAAGACCAGGGCACCTTTGAAGAGGTTTATGAGCCTTTCCTTATAAAGGAAGGATTCATACGCCGCACTCCGCGCGGCCGTGAAGCCACCGATCTGGCCTACACACATCTCGGACTCAGCCGTCTGGCTCCCGACAATACCCTTTTCTAAATGAAGCGTTTACTTTCATTTATACTGATATTATCTGCCCTGCTTTTACCGCAGAACGGCGACTGCTGCACCAGCGCCATTTTTTCCGGAAAGGTTACTGCCGACGGACGTCCCATAATCTGGAAAAACCGCGACAGCGGCACCAACCACAACCGGGTGGTTTATATTCCTGCAGGCGGCGATATAAAATACAGTTTCATATATCTTTCAAACAGTAAGGAATCTCCCGCAGAGGCCTGGAGCGGAGTGAACAGTGCCGGTTTTTCCATAATGAATACAGTTTCCTATAATATCCGGCAGGAAGGGGATGAAACCCCCGAATCTATGATGGATAAAGAGGGAATAGTGATGTATAAGGCACTGGCCACCTGCAGAACTCTGGAAGATTTTGAAAAACTGCTGGATGGATTGCAGGCTCCTTATGGGCTTGAAACCAATTTTGGAGTGATAGATGCCGCCGGCGGTGCCGCATACTACGAAGTCAATAATTACGGTTGGCTCAAGTTTGATGTAAATGAAGCTCCTGAAGGATATATAATCCGTACAAACTACTCTTTTTCGGGCGCTGAAAACAAAGGTCAGGGATATGTGAGATACGACAATGCATCTAAACTTATAAAAGACATACTGTCCTCAGGAGAAAAAATAGATGTAAGATTTATAATGGACGGCCTTTCAAGAAGTTACTGGCAGTCACAGTTCGGTCTGGATGCAATAAGCAGCGGCTGTCATCTTTTTGTGGACCGAGATTTCATTCCCAGAAGGTCATCTGTGGGTGTAACCATTGTTCAGGGAGTAAATCCTGGAGAAGATACCTCCGAATGTGTATTCTGGTGTGCCCTGGGATATCCGCCGGCAGCGCAGATTGTCCCTATGAAAGTGGGTGCGGGAGATATTATTCCTGAGGATATGCTGGGCAGCGGCAACAACAATTTTTCCGCCGCCTGTGAGAGGAGTCTTAGGCGAAAGGCGGATATATTCTCCCTGAATTTCAATGACGGTCACAAATATGTGGATCTGGATAAGGTTCGCCCTATTATGAAAGAAATAAGGGAGTCGGAAGATAAAATATTTGATAATTTCGCACCTCAATTCAACAGAGAACAGATAAAGGCATTCTATGAAGCGATTGAAATTCGATAACCTTAACGGCGGAGTATCCTGCAAAGCAGTATTCCTGGCCAATGCGGTATCGCAGTTTGACGCTCCAACACTCAATTTAGTATGCTTTAATACAAAGAAAGAGGCACTGTTTTTTACCAGTGACCTCGACAACTTCTTCACCGACGAATGTCTGTATTATCTCCCTTCTGCCACAGACGGCAAATCGGCACAGTCGGTAAAAAGCGCCACCAGCAAGGTGCAGCGCACCGCCGCCATAAAGGCGGTGGACAATTTCACCGCCACCGCCCTGCCGGCCAATCTTGAGCAGATTATAGGCAAAGGCAGCACCACTATAGGCAAGGGACTTTTAAACAAGCAGCTGAACAGCTTGAACAAACCCCTGATCATTGTCTCCTATAAAGATTCGCTGGCAGAGAAGGTGCTGCGCAAAAGCCAGACGGCCGGCAGTGTGATATCCATAAAAAAAGGAGATTCATTAAGCCACGACTTTGTGAAGGAAGTCCTTTTTGAAGCAGCTTTCAAAAAGGTGGATTTTGTCTCAATGCCGGGCGAATTTGCGCTGCGCGGATCCATAATAGACATTTTTTCCTATGCCGACAACTATCCCTACCGCATAGACTTTTTTGGAGACGAGGTAGAGCAGATTTCCCGCTTTGACGCTGATTCCCAGCGCACCATAGAAAAGGTTCAGCAGGTGGATATTTATCCCAACCTGTTCGAAAACCACGGCGAAGAGGAGTATGTTGATTTTACCGAGCAACTGCCGGAAAGTACTCTTTTCTGGGACTTTTGCGAAGATATAACCTACAACAGGGAAAACGCTTCTGATGTAATTCCCCAACCCGCGTTCAACAAGAACTTTGAGATTCTGTGCCGGGATATTACCAACAGGGAAGAAAACGGCTACAGGGTGCATATACTTTCTCCGCAGCTGAATCAGACGGTCCGTCTGAAACAAATTCTTGAAGAGACGGGAGTAGGGGCCAATGTAGAATTCATATCCATCTCACTGCACGAAGGTTACATAAGCAACACCGAAAAGCAGTGCTGGTACACCGACCACCAGATATTTGAGCGCTACCACAAGATAGTGACCAAGCGCGAGGTCACCAGCAGCGAGCGGCTGACCCTGAACGATTTGATGTCGTTCAATATAGGCGACTATGTGGTGCATATAGACCACGGTGTGGGCCGTTTTGGCGGCCTGGTGCGCACCGACATAAACGGCAAGATGCAGGAGGCCATAAAACTCACCTACAAAGACGGTGATGTTATATTCGTCTCTATTCACGGCATCCACCGCATCAGCCGCTACAAGAGCGCCGACGGCGCCCCTCCCAAAATATACAAGCTGGGCAGCAAGAGCTGGGAAAAACTCAAGAACAACACCAAGAGCAAGGTCAAGGATATAGCCGCCGACCTCATAAAACTCTACAGCGAGAGATATTCGGTGCCGGGTTTTGCCTTTGCCCCTGACGACTATCTGCAGCAGGAGCTGGAATCCTCCTTTATGTATGAAGACACTCCCGACCAGCACAAGGCGGTAGAGGATGTCAAGAAGGATATGGAGGACAATCATCCTATGGACCGTCTGATATGCGGCGACGTGGGATTCGGCAAAACCGAGGTGGCCATCCGCGCCGCTTTCAAGGCGGTTGCAAACGGCAAGCAGGTGGCGGTGCTGGTGCCCACCACCATATTGGCGCTGCAGCACTATCATACCTTCCGCAGCCGTCTGAACGACTTCCCCTGCAACATAGAGTTTATCAGCCGTCTGAAAACCGCCAAGGAGGTCCGTGAAATAGCCCAGAGGCTCCGCGAAGGCAAGATAGATATACTGATAGGCACCCACCGCATCCTGGGCAAGGAAATAATATTCAAGGACCTGGGTCTGCTGGTGATAGACGAGGAGCAGAAGTTTGGCGTAAGCGCCAAGGAAAAGATGCGTATGCTCAAGAAAAACGTGGATACCCTCACGCTCACCGCAACGCCTATCCCGCGCACGCTGCAGTTCTCGCTGCTCGGGGCAAGGGACATCTCCATAATATCCACTCCTCCGCCCAACCGTATCCCTATACACACGGAGATAATAGACTTTGACCCCGACGTCATTAAGGAGATTATAGAAACCGAGCTGGAGAGGCGCGGGCAGGTATATTTCATACACAACAGGGTAGAGGATATAGACGCGGTGGCCGACCAGATAAGGCTGATATGTCCCAAGGCGCGCATCTGTGTTGCCCACGGCCAGATGGAGCCGGTGGAGCTGGAAAAGAAAATCCTGGACTTTATAGACGGCGACTACGATATACTGGTTTCCACCACCATTATGGAAAACGGCGTGGACATACCCAACGCCAACACTATGCTCATAAACCGCGCCCAATATTTTGGCCTCAGCGACCTGCACCAGCTTCGCGGCAGGGTAGGGCGCAGCAACGTGAAGGCATATTGCTACCTGATAGTTCCCTCGCAGGCCATTCTCTCTGACGAAGCCCGCAGCCGCCTGAATGCGATAGAGACATTCAGCGACCTGGGCAGCGGCTTCAACATAGCAATGCAGGATCTGGACATCCGCGGCGCCGGAAACCTGCTGGGAGCAGAGCAGAGCGGCTTCATTGCGGAGATGGGTTTTGAAACATATCAGAAGATACTGTCAGAGGCAATGAGCGAGCTTCGCGGCGAACTGGATGCTGACGAAATAACCCCCGACGCCGGAGGCGTGATTTCGGGAGGCTGGGTATCAGACTGTTATATCGACACCGACATAGAGGCTTTCATCCCGGACGATTATATAAACGTGCCTAAAGAGAAGATGCGTCTCTACCGAGAGTTGGACAATATGAAGAGTTCTGCGCTGATAGACGGTTTTGTGGCGGAGATGACCGATCGTTTCGGCCCCGTGCCGCCCGAGCTGGACGAACTGATAAATATTGTGCGCCTGCGCCAGGTGGCCATAGAACTCGGATTTGAGAAGATAATACTCAAGGGGGGCAATATGCTGGCCTATTTTGTATCCAATCAGAGTTCATCTTATTACAACAGCCGCACCTTTGGCCAGATACTGGAATATATACAGCGTGCGCAGCACAAATATCAACTTGTACAGCGTCCTAATTCACTGTTTGTCAAATGCGAAAAAGTCAGAAGTGTCAAAAAAGCAGTGGAATTATTGCAAGAAATGCTAAATTTGCAATCTTAAACCGCTTTTTCAGATGAATCTGGTTATAGACATCGGCAATACATCCTGCAAGATTGCACGCTACGACGGCCTGCAACTCAAATCTTTGCAGAAGGTAGAAGATGCTTCAAACCTTAACGAAATCATCCGCGAGAGGTTCGAAACCATAGTGCTCAGCTCGGTGAGGGATTCTGACCCGCACCTGAAGCAGACCCTCAAGGCTCTCTGCAGCCGTTTTATTGATTTCAATATAGATTTTGTGAGAGAGCGCATAAATGCGGGCGACGCTGCATACAGCTATCTGGACAATATGCCGGACGGGATGGGCGCCGACCGTATGGCCGCCATTTACCAGGCGTGCATCCTTATGCCGCAGGAGGATATCCTCCTTTTTGATTTCGGCACCGCCACTACGGTAGAATTCATAGACAAGGGCCACTATGTGGGAGGTTCCATATCTCTGGGGCTGAATACGCGCTACCGCGCCCTGAGCCACTTCACGCGCAAGATACCCCTTGTGGAGCCGCAGACCGTGCTGGCCGCAGGCGACATAAACACCATCTCCACGATAGGCTACAATTTGGACACCGCCCTGGCCGCAGGCAATATTCTGGGCATCAAATTTGAAATCGAGGGCTATATGCGCGCCCATCCGCAGCGTAAAGTGATACTCACAGGCGGAGACGCCAAGATATTCGCGCCCGGCCTGGAAGGGAATGTCCGTGTAGAGGAGAATCTGGTACTGGACGGCCTGGCACACATTGCACTGGCATAAATATGACTGGAAAGAAGATCATATATTCATTGTTTGCGCTCCTGCTGCTGGCGCTGCTGCCGGCAAAGGTATCGGCGCAGTCCGGCGACGTCGCCTTTGACGCCTTCTCTCCCTATTCTATGTACGGGGTAGGCAATCTGGAAACCCTCGGCAACCAGAACTCAATGGCTATGGGCGGCATTGCCATAGGCGACCGCAACAACGCTGTCATAAACTGGGTCAACCCCGCGGCGGTCACCGCCCGCGAGAGCCGCGCGTTTATGCTGGACTTTGGCGTAACCCAGAAGAACATATTATATACTGCAGATGCCGCCACCAGCATAGAGAACACCGACAGCGGCAAGTTGAGGTCTGCAAACAATATGTTCAACATCCATCACATCGTGGCATCGGTGCCCCTTGGAAACAGGGTGGCCGTAAAGGCGGGCATTATGCCCTATGCCGCCACCGGCTACAAATTCGTTTCCCGCGAGTATGCAGACGAGGTGGTGCTGCAGATGGGCGACGTCCAATATCAGAAAGCCGGCAAGGGCGGCATTTATCAGTTGGTGATAGGTGCCGGATGGAAAATCATAGACAACCTTAGCATAGGCATAGACGGAATATACTATCTGGGCAACACCAGGCATGCGTCTTCCACCAACTTTGCCACCAACAGCCATTTCCGCCAGATCTCCCGCACCTGGAGCAGCGTCTCCCGCGGCTTTGGCGGCAAGGCCGGCCTGCAATACACCGTGAATCTGGCCAAGGATATGCCTTTGACCATAGGCGCCACATATCTTATAGGCGGGGCAATGGGCGGCGACTTCTCTGATGTGGTGCTGGCCTCCACCAGCACGGCTCAGGACACCGTGTCTAACATCACCAAGCCTATAGATTATAAGATACCGGCAGAAATAGGCGCCGGATTCACCCTGCGCAAAACCGACAAGTGGATGTTCGGCTTTGACTACACTATGCAGAACTGGAGCAAGACCGTGTTTGACAAT
Source organism: Bacteroidales bacterium (assembly GCA_016290415.1). GTDB lineage: Bacteria > Bacteroidota > Bacteroidia > Bacteroidales > UBA932 > Equibacterium. Next base: position 68,889 of record JAEETP010000001.1, on the reverse strand, counting down.
GCTCCCGGCATAGACGTGGTCACCCGCCGCGCGCAGAGTTTCCGCCTGGGCGGAGAAATCACACCCGCCAGATATGATTTCCGTCACTATCTGCGCCGTATGACCTATCGCGCCGGGGTATATCACAATCAGGGTTATATCGCCGTAAACGGTGTTCCCATCAACTCTACGGGCATCACCTTCGGTGCAAGTTTCCCCATCAGCCTGAGTGCCGACACCCGTCTTACATCCATCGCTTTCAGCGTAGATATCGGGCAAACTGGCACTTTGGCAAAGAATTTGGTAAAAGAGAATTATGTGAAACTGAATGTAGGTGTCAATTTGTTTGACACGTGGTTCCACAAGACATTATATAAATAGAACACAAATTAATAACTTTACACTATGAAAAGGATTTTGACAATTATGTTTGCGGCAGTACTCACAGTATCCGCATTCGCACAAGGCAGATTTGGCCCTGACAGCGCAGAGTGTGTAAAGTATCTTTCATACTACACCGAATATATGAAGCAGGGCAACAATGCCGAGGCTATCGGCCCCTGGCGCAAGGCTTATTCGATTTGCCCCGTGACCGCCAGCCAGAACCTGCTTATTGATGGCCAGAAGCTGATGCGCTGGGCATACGGCAAAAACAAGAAAGCTGAAGACCGCAAGGGTTACATCGACACTCTGATGAAACTCTATGACCAGCGCGTTGCCACATTCCCCAAGAACAAGGTATCGGCCTATAACAACAAAGCCATCGATATGGTCAACTTCAAGGTGGACGAAGACAATCCCCAGAAGGTTTACGACCAGATGAAGGAGATCTTTGACAACACCGGAAACAAGGCAATCGACCTGGTTTACGTAAAGATGATGGAAACAGCGGCTTCTCTCTATACCGCCGGCAACATGGATGCAGAGCAGGTTATGGCAGACTACACCGCCATCACCGAAAACATCAATGCCGCATTGGCAGCAAAGGATGATCCCAAGCTGCGCAAGGCTCAGAAGGATGTCGAGACACTGTTTATGAACAGCGGTATCGCAAGCTGCGATAATATGCTGGCTCTGCTCACCCCTCGCTACGAGGCCAATCCCGACGATGAGGAGACCCTGCGCAGCGTAGTCAAGATGCTCAGCGCAGCCGACTGCCTGGACAGCGACCTCTACCTGAATGCAGTTCAGGGTCTCTATGCAAAGGATCCTTCTTCCGGCTCCGCATACCTGCTCTATAAGCTCTATGCCCGCAAGGATGATGCAGCCAATGCAGTCAAATACCTGAACGAGGCCATCAGCACCAGCGACGGAGACAACACCCAGCTTGCAAACTACTATCTCGAGCTCGGCTCCTATAATTATAAAAAGGCCGGCAACAACGCAGCTGCGATTGCCGCCGCCAAGAAGGCCGCCGAACTCTCCGACGAATACAAGGGCAAGGCTTACCTGCTTATCGGTACCATCTGGGGCACCGTCCGCTGCGGCGGAAACGAGGTTGAGTCTCACGCTCACTTCTGGGTTGCCTACGACTACGTGAACCGTGCGGCATCTGTAGATCCTTCGCTCCGTGCAGAGGCCAACGCCCTGGCCGGCCAGTATGCGGCATACTTCCCCAACAAGGCAGACGCATTTATGTACGACCTCACCGAGGGCAAGGCTTACACCGTAACTTGCGGCTCGCTGCGCGAAAGCACAACCGTTAGAACAAGATAATAACGAGAAAGAAGCATTTCATAGCAAGACGCGTAGAGGCGGGGATATCCCTGTCTCTACCGTTATTTTTATCCCTTCTGCTGGCCGTCGCCTGCAACGACGATGCGGCAACCCCGTCCATAGACTACGAAACCACGCCCGTGCAGAGCGTGCGCGGTATGAAGGCTATGGAATATGAAAAGGCGGATCTCACAATGCAGATGCGCTGCCGGGCGATGGACACCTATAAATATGAAAAAGACTCCATCCCCATTACCAAGGAGGTTTACAGCGAAGGATTCGAAGTATATATATATAATAGTGACGGACTGCTGGAGTCCCAGCTTGTATCTGCCGGTGCGCAGCACACGATGCGCGACCGAAGTGAAGAGTGGATGGCCTTTGGCAACGTCAATATCCTGAATCACATAAAAGGGGAACGTATCATCACCGACACCGTCTGGTGGGACAAGAAGCAGGAACAGATATACACCGACTGCTATGTGGTGATGACCTCGCCCAAGGGCAAGCTGCAGGGTTACGGACTGCGCAGCGACCAGCGGGCCAACAAGTCTACCATTCTGAGGCCGTTTGATTCTTATGGCCGGGTAGTGAGCGATTCCACCAAATTTTACATTGATACTGTGAATTTTGTGGGCCCCTTGCCGCGCATTAAATAATTTTTTGTAATTTTGCGCGCTTAAAAACAGATTAACCAAAATACTATTGTAAAGATATGGCCGTATTGGAGAAAATCCGTGTTAAACTCGGTATTCTTATTTCTATCCTGATAGCGGTGGCTCTGCTGTCGTTTATCATTGACCCCAACACCCTCGGGTCCACCCTGCAAAGTATATCCAAAGAGAACAACGTGGGACAGATGAATGGCAAGCCCATCAGCTACCGCGAATATTTCACAGCCGTAGAGCAGAACACGGCGCTGATGCAGGCTCTCACCGGTGGCAGCAACACCGAAGAGACACAGAACCAGGTTCGCGAAATGACCTGGAACCAGCTCTTCAATCAGAAAGTGTTCTTCCCCAAGATCAAAGATGCAGGCTTCAGCGTAGAGGATGCTGAGATGGTAGACCTGCTCCAGGGCGAGAACCCTTCTCCGGTTATTGCCCAGCAGCGTATGTTTGCAGGAGAGGACGGGCGCTTCAGCCCCGCCGCAGTAAAGGAGTTCGTAGCCCAGATGGATATGGACGAGACCGGCACTCCCCGCAGATATTGGGATTATCTTAAAGAGCAGGTATACGCAAACCAGATGTACAGCAAGTACGTGTCTGCGCTGCGCAACAGTAATACCCTGAGCGCTCCCGAGCTTGAGCGCGCCATTGCAGACGGCAATGTGACCAAAGATATTGACTGGATTATGGTTCCAATCAACTTTGGTGTGGACTCCACCATCAAGATTTCTGCAGCAGAGGTCAACAAATATTATAACGACCGCAAGGACATATTTGTCCAGCCCGCCAACCGCGACATCGAATACGTGGTTTACGAAGTGGTTCCCAGTCAGGAAGACATTGACGAGATCAAGGCCGGCTTTGATGAGCTCTACGAGCAGTTCAAAGAGACCGACAATCTCAAGAACTTCGTTGCCCTCAACTCTGACCGCCGCTGGGACGACACTTACTACAGCCGCGAAGAGATAGAGCGCCGCACTCCCGCTTTTGCAGAGTACGCATTTGGCAGCGCTGCAGCAGCCAGCCCCATAGATTCCACCGCAGAGGCCTTTATGGCTGTGCGCGTGGCAGAGCGCAAGACCCTGCCCGACTCGGTGAGCCTTTCATTTGCAATGATGCCCAATACAGACCGAGCCAAGGCAGACTCCCTGCTTGCAGCAGTCCGCAAAGATGGCGCCAGCGCCGAGATGATGCCCACCGGATGGGTTACAATGGAAACCCTGGCGTCAAACGGTATGGATGTCTTCAACGAGGCGTTTGAGATGAAGCCGGGCGAGACCCGCCTGCTGGATCTTACCCAGCACCAGATGCTGGCCGTGCTCAGGCTTGAACAGGCCACCAAGCCCAAACAGAAGGTTAAACTCGCTTTCCTGCGCAAGAACATCAATCCCAGCGACAATACCTATCGTGACTACAATATGAAAGCCGCTGACCTTGCAGACCGCAGCGACGGCAAATACGAGAAGTTTGCCGCCATTGTAAAGGAAGAGGGCCTGCCCGTCATTCCTATGGAAAGAGTCACCATAGACACTAAGCGCATAGGGCAGTGCGAAAATGCCCGCGGCGTGGTGCACTGGGTGTTTGACCGCAAGACCAAAGAAGGCAGTGTTTCTGACGTAATTACTGTAGACAATAAGTATTACTTTGTGGCGGCAGTCACCAAGGCCCGCAAAGAGGGTCGGGTGCCGCTGGAAGATGTAAAGGATGAAATCCTCACCCAGCTTATCAACCAGAAGAAGGTAGAGAAGGTACTGGCAGATTGCAAGGCCCAGGTCAGCGGCAGCGAGTCGCTGGAGGCCCTGGCAGAGAAATTCGGCACCACAGTGAACCACAAGGACGGTATAAGCTTCACCACTATGGATATGAGCACCGAGCCTTGCCTGTTGGGCGCAGTGGCTTCTGCACCTGCAGAAAAAGTGGTAGGCCCCGTGAAAGGCTCAATAGGAGCATACTATTTCCAGGTGAACAATGCCACCTCCGGGGAGTATTATACCGAGGCAGATGCCAACTCCAGGAACGCTCAGAAGGCATATTCTCTCTTGCAGAACCTTACTCAAATCATATCACAAGACACTGACGTAAAGGACTATCGGGCTAAATTTTATTAAAATATTGACATTTTTTTAACAAACAGAACGCATAATTCCGCAAAAAATTTTGTGGTTAAGTATTTTATATCTATATTTGACCAATATTTTGTGCGTAGTGCGCAAACACTTAAATAGAATTATAAATATTTTATAATCCATTTAAAATAATGTTTAACAAAATGAAACGTAAAATGTTTTTTAGACTTGCAGTTACCTGCCTGGTGGCTGTAAGTGCTCTGATCGCTTGTACGAAAGACTACGAGTCCGACATCAAGGAGCTTCAGGACAAGGTTGACGGCCTCTCCAAGCAGGTTTCTGACCTCGACAAGCTCATTAAGGACGGATACGTAATCACTGACGTATCTCCCATCACCGGCGGTACCAGAGTTACCCTTAGCAACGGCGACACTTTTGACGTTACTAACGGTAAGGACGGTAAAGACGGTAATGATGGTAAGGACGGTACAACTTGGAAAATCGACGACGCTACAGGCAATTGGTTCTATGATGCCGGCGATGGTAAAGGTTGGCAGAATTCTGGCAAACCCGCTCGTGGCGAGAAGGGTGAAAAGGGTCTCACCGGAGATCCCGGTAAAGACGGCAAATCCGCTTACGAACTTGCCAAGGAAGCTGGTTTCACTGGCACCGAAGCTGAGTGGCTCGCATCTCTTAAGGGAGATAAGGGCGACAAAGGCCGCAACGGTGACTACTACTATCCTTGCGTAGACAAAGAGTCTGCAAACTACAAACACTGGATCAAGGTTGACGGCGAGACCGGCGCTGAGACTCCTCAGGAGGCTCTCTGGCTCTCTGACGACGTTGTTACCGCTGTTTGGGACGAGGACAAACAGATCATCACCTTCCACAATGTAGAAGGCGCTGACGAGGGTATCGTTGAAATTAACCTCTCCACTGGCCTCAACAGCCTGGCGGTTATCCCCGAACTCTGGGATGCCACTCTGGGTATGCCTATGGCACAGGTTTATGCTATCCTTCCGTCTGCTTGGGAGACATTCCGTCTTTTGACCGGCAACGCTGGAAACAACCCCCGTCTTAAAGAATGGAACTGGCCCGACAAAGCTTTTGAAACACTCTCTCCTGCAGGTTGGGAGGTGTATTTCTGGTGTGCACTATACAGCTCCTATCTGGGAGCTACCGGTCAGAAGAGTGCGACTGGTTATAGCGCAAGCTGGGATATCAATTCCGGTGAGTTCGGTTACAACTGGCGCTTAGCTGAGCAAGGGGACAACCTTCAGTGGGAGGCCGTTTATGCTGACCTCAAAGCTGCAGTAGATGATGCTATCGCAGACCTTGGCAAACGTTTGGACAATGTTAGCAAAGAAGGTACTTGGCTCACTCGCCAGCCGCCAGTTAGCGCTCTCAATATTAAGTATCGCGTAAATCCCGCAAGCGCTGACCTTAGCGGATATCAATACAGAATGATTGACCGCACACTCACCGTTAGCACCAAGGCAGACGGAGACAAAGCCAATCACGCTGTTACTAAACTTGAGGTTAAGAAGGCCGGTAAAGATCAGCTGAATGCAACAGGTTATATTGACTATTTCAAGTATTGGGCAGATCAGCCCACAGAGTGGTTCCTTAAAATGCTCATGACCAAGCAGGCTTTGGCGTGGTACTATTGGGATGCTTTTGATGGCTATGGCTCTATCCCCAACAAGCCGAGAGGAGAGCGTGATGCTATGGGCCTTTTGAATTACATATACAATGCTAACCCGTATGTGAACGCTTATACAAATGGTGAGACCGCTGCTATTGACGCGATGCAGCGTTGGCAGGAGATGAACGGTCTCAACTATAAGACTATAGTAGCCCTCGAGGCTTCTAAGAACGGGCAGGGTGCAGAAGCAGTTGTTTCTGACTACACCAATGTTAAACTTGATTATGTATATCCTGTGTGGACCGCATATCGTCGTGGTCAGTCCGAGATGTACTCTCCCGCTTCTTCCTGGCCTATTGCTCCCAACTGGGGAATGTACTTTGCATCTGGCACACCTAATGCAAATAACGCAAATGACTACCTTGTAGTTGGCCAAACCTATGATGTTGCATCACATATGCGTTTTGCTGACCTTTATTACGGTCGTCTTGAAGATCTCGGTTTCGAGGTTAAATATGACTACTATGTATTCCAGGCTGCAAATGCAGAGGCTTACCACGACTATGGTGGAGCTTGGTCAGATGCAGGCGGAAGCCCTTCCGGCGAAACTGAAAACAACTATGGTGCTTGGGATAAGGTGAATGTTACCGCAGACGGTAAGGTTACCGTTAAGGAAGACGCAGAAGAGGCTATCGGTAAAGTTGCCATCATAGTTGCTGATGCTTCTATAAAGAACGAGGCGCTTGGCACTTATTACAATTCAGCAGTAGCTAAAGCTTCTCCTTTATGGTGGGACAATAATAACAACAGGGTAATGTATGACGAATTCATCGGTCACTATATTCTCCTCATTGTTCCCGACAGCAATACAACCAAGAACGTTACCTTCGACCTTGGTGACATTGACTACCTGACACTTACTTATACAGGCAAGACCCCCGCTCCTCTCCAGAGCCAGGATCCTCGTCCTCAGGAAGGCCGCGAACACGAGTGGGACGATGCTCTCGATATGGATATGGAAGGCTTCAACGCTATTTACACAGCCGAACCTATTCAGACTTCATCCGCTCCCGCTGGTTTCTCTGCATCATTCCAGCGTACAGCTGCCGATATGTTCAACGTAAGTCTGTCCAATCAGGTTGCTCTTGGCCCTGGTTCCGTGACTTATACCTTCACTCCCAGCAAATCTGAGTACCCTGTTGTATGCTACACCATCAAGTGGAATGTTGTTATAGACTGGACTGCAACCGAGCCTATCCTGAACGACAACTATATCCTCTTCAACGAGGCACCTGAGACTGATCCTGATAATATCGCTCGTTTCGTACGCGGTACAGGCGTTCTTACCGAAACCGATATCACTCCGGATCCTGCAACTAAGTATGCTCAGCCTAACCGCAAAGACGATGCCTTTGATACATCTAAGTTCCCGTATGTTGACTCTATCGTTACCGTTAAGGGCAAAGAGGTAGACGGCATCTGGAAACCTCAGTCCTCTATCAAGGAGCACATCCGCGAGTACGGCTCTTACCTGGCAGCTCAGCCGAACATTGCAAAGATGTCAATGGCAATCAACTTCCCTAACAGCCAGAAGCAAGATGGTGCTGAGATTATCCTCAGAGACGCTGGTATGGGTGATTCTTACGCAAATCAGGATATCAAACTCACGAAGCCGTTCGCAATGGGTGAGCAGTCAAGAGATTATGTTGTGGACATCAAGGTTACCCTCGCCAACGGTTCCGAGAAGGTGGTTAAGGCTTACATCGTTCGCTTCACCTGCCCGTTCTATATCGAGATTGAAGATGAAATCGAGCTCTTTACCCACACGGCTGACTGGTGCTCTGACAGAGTTCTGTTCTCCATCCGCGAGACCGGCACCAACGAGTTGCTTGTATTCTGGGATCCTTTCGGATTCGCGCAGCACGTTACTCCTTATGCACAGAGAACCTACGGTACCGACGTCTTCTCTTCAGGTTCCCTGAATGCTCCTAAGTGGCACTCTCTTGCAGATACTTCCTTCGGTAACCGCCTGCTCTATGGTGAGAATTCCGGTTGGTTCTACTGGTGCAACATGGGTACTGACCTGCAGTTTGACAAGAGGACCACATACAAGGTTACTCAGGAAATCGCTGGCCTTGCATACCTTACTGGCGAAGGCAAGATTCTCATCCACAAGACTGCTGATTCTCCTGCAGCTCACGTCAATGAGGGTCATGGTCCCGAGATTGAGCCCACTACCGATGCTCACCCGACTTGGTCAGTAATCTTCGACAACGAATAATCGTTTATTCTAAATAGAAATTTGGGGTGGCCATTAGGTCACCCCATTTTTTTTTGGAATATTTCTCAATGTTGCGTATCTTCGCAAAGCGCTAGTGTGCACTATTGTAGAAACACTTAACATTATTAACAGTTTAATACATCATGAAGAAATTATTTTCAATTGTTGCTTTGCTGCTTATCACTTTTGTGATGAACGCACAGAACAAAGATGAGTTCAATCCTTACTGGTACCTCCAGCTTCAGGGTGGCGCAGCTCACACTGTTGGTGAGACTCAGTTTATGAAACTCGTTTCTCCTGCAGCAGCTCTTAACATCGGCTGGCAGTTCTCTGCTCCCGTAAGTGCCCGCATCAACTTCAATGGTTGGCAGGGTAAAGGTGCTCTCCCCTATAATCAGGGTGACGCTCTCCTTTATAAATTCAACTATGCACAGGGTGGCATCGATTTCCTTTTGAATCTTGCTAACCTTGGTTCATACAAAGCTGACAGGGTGTTCAACCCCTACCTGTTCATTGGTGGTGGTGCTGCCTACGGTTTCAAGAACGACGAGGCTATCGCCCTTGAGCCCGAGCATCCCGTATCTCTTGCAAAAAAATGGGACAACAAGCTTCTCACCCCCGTTGGCCGCGCCGGTATCGGTGCTGACTTCCAGCTGGGTTATCGCGTAGCTCTTGGTCTTGAGGTTGTTTGCAACGCACTCAGCGACCAGTTCAACAGCAAGCCCGGTAGCTTCAAACCCGACTTTGACTGGCAGTATCAGGCCCTCCTCGGCCTCAAGATCCGCCTTGGCAAGAAACCCGTTCCCGCACCCGTTCCCGTACCCGTGCCCGTTGCTGAGCCCGAACCCGAACCGGAACCGGAACCCGTTGTTGAGCCCGAACCCGAACCGGAACCCGAACCTGAGTTCGAGACCTTCGTAGAGAACATCTGGTTCAACCTCGACAAGTACAACATCCGCGAGAGCGAAGTTTACAAGATCGACAACATCGTTCGCGTACTTAACGAGAACCCCAACACCAAGATTTCCATTACTTCTTACTGCGACGTTGAGACTGGTACAGACGCTCACAACTGGAAGCTGTCCGAGAACCGCTCCAACTCTGTCAAGAAGGCTCTTATGGAGAAGGGTATCAGCGAGGACCGCATCACTACCGACTTCAAGGGTAGCCGCGAGCGTCCGTTCGCTAATCCTGCAGAGAAGAACCGTGTTTCTATCTGCGTTGTTGACGACTAATCGTTAAACAGATAAACAAAAGAGACCGGCTTTAAAGGCCGGTCTTTTTTTTTATATCATTTTGGTAAGATCAATAAAGTCTTCCACACCCATCTGTTCAGGCCTGAGCCCGGCATAACGCTCCGGAACATCTACCCCTATGGCTTTCAGGCTGTTGCGCAAGGTTTTCCGCCGCTGGTTGAAGGCCGCTTTTACTATCTGCTTGAAGCGGGACTCGTCGCAGCCCAGCTCTGTGCGGCCGTTGCGGCGCAGCCGTATCACCGCAGATTTAACTTTTGGCGGCGGAATGAATTCGTTTTCTCCCACCGTGAACAGATATTCTATATCGTACCAGGCCTGCAGCAGCACCGAGAGAATGCCATAGCTTTTGTTGCCGGGGCCGCTGGAGAGCCGCTCCGCCACCTCTTTCTGAAGCATACCCACCACCTGCGGCACATCATCTTTATATTCGAGTATCTTGAAAAAGATCTGCGAAGATATGTTGTAAGGGAAATTGCCTATCACGCAAAAGTCGCCTTCGGGGAATATCTTTCGGAGGTCGCTTTTTAGAAAATCCGCTTCGTAGAGCCGGGGCATAATGGCCGGAAGGTTTTCCCGCAGGTATGCGATGGATTCGCCGTCTATTTCTATACCCTTGAGCAGAAAGTCGCTGCGCTGCAGCAGGTGCTGTGTGAGCGCACCGGTGCCGCAGCCCACCTCCAGCACGTTCATAACCGTGCCGTCTGCCACCAGCAGCGCATCAGAGATGCGGCGGGCTATTTCACGGTTGGCCAGAAAGTGCTGGCCGAGGCTCTTTTTGGGTTTTACTTTCATAGACAGATACAAAGATAATCGTTTTTTGGCTACATTTGTAAACCTATGGCGGCCGACAAGACATCCCCTATGATGCTGCAGTACTACGAGATCAAATCGCAGTACCCCGGCAGCATTTTGTTCTATCGTGTTGGCGATTTTTACGAGACTTACGGCGACGACGCCACTGTTGCCAGCAAGGTGCTGGGGCTGGTGCTTACGCGCAAGTCTTGCGGCGGCGGCAATTTTACCAATATGGCAGGGGTGCCGCATCACGCCGTGGACATTTATCTGCCCAAGATGGTGGCGGCCGGCTACAGGGTGGCTATCTGCGACCAGCTGGAGGACCCCAAGCTCACCAAAAAGTTGGTGAAACGCGGTGTCACAGAGCTGGTTACCCCCGGCCTAAACTATAATGAGTCGCTGCTGGAGTCTTCCAAGAACAACTGGCTGTGTTCTGTATTTTTTGAGAAAGACCAGGCCGGAATAGCGCTTTTGGACATCTCCACCGGGGCTTTCAAGGTGGCGCAGGGCAGCCTGGATTTCGTGGACCTGCTGCTGGCCGACTATACCCCCAAGGAGATTCTGCTGCAAAAAGGGTTTGAAGACGGTTTCAAGGCCCGCTTTGCCGACCAGAGTTTCATCACCGCCCTGGACAGCTGGGCCTTTGTATACACCACCGCATATAAAAAACTCCTGAACCGCTTTGAAACCGATTCCCTGAAGGGTTTTGGGGTGGAGGATATGCCGCTGGCCATCACCGCAGCCGGCGCCATCCTGGCTTATTTGGATATTACTGAACACAAAGAGATATCGCACATCCGCTCTCTGGGCCGAATAGACCGCGGAGAGTTTATGTGGATAGACCGTTTTACCGGCAGGGCGCTGGAGCTGCTAAGGCCAATGTCGCCCGGCGGGAGCTCGCTCATAGACATTCTGGACAACTGCAGTTCGCCAATGGGCAGCCGCCGGATGCGCGAATGGGTGGCAATGCCGCTCAAGGATATCAAAGCCATCAAGGCCCGCAGCGATGCCGTGACTGCGCTATACGAAGACGGCCCGGCGTGCGAGGCCATCCGTGAGAGTATCGCTCAGGTTGGAGACCTGGAGAGAATAGTTTCCAGGGCCGCCGCCGGCAAGATTTTGCCGCGCGAGGTGCTGCAGCTGGGCCGCGGCCTGGAGCAGATTGGCGAAATTATCAACTCCGCCGGCCGCCTGAGTGCCATAAAAGCCCTTACCCGCCGCCTGAATCCGCTGGAGGAGCTCTCCAGACACATAGCTTCTACCATAAAGGCCGACACTGCGCAGCAGATAGGCAAGGGCGATGTGATTTGCGCCGGGGTGGACGCCCGCCTGGACGACTATCGCAACATACTGCAGCACAGCAAGGATATCCTGCTGGAAATACAGCAGCGGGAGAGGGATGTCACCGGCATATCGTCGCTCAAGGTCAGCTATAACAATGTGTTTGGCTATTACCTGGAGGTCCGCAACACCTTCAAGGACCTGGTGCCGCCCGAGTGGATCCGCAAGCAGACCCTGGTCGGGGCCGAGCGCTACATCACTGCAGAACTTAAAGAATACGAAGAGAAGATACTGGTGGCGCAGGACCAGATTATCGCCATAGAATCGTCTATATATTCAGATTTGGTGCAGCAGCTGCAGCAAAACATTCCCGCCATTCAGCAGAATGCAGTGGCAGTGAGCGAGTTGGACTGCCTGGCATCGTTTGCCTTTACCGCCCGTAAATATGGATACCACCGCGCCGAGGTGGACAAATCTCTGGAAATAGACATCAAGAAGGGCCGCCACCCGGTGATTGAGGCAATGCTGCCGGAGGGCGAGCAATATATTGCAAACGACGTGTTCCTGAGCAACGACAAGCAGCAGATCATAATTCTCACTGGCCCCAATATGGCTGGTAAGTCGGCGCTGCTGCGACAGACGGCCCTGATTGTGCTTATGGCGCAGATTGGCAGTTACGTGCCGGCCGACAGCGCCCGCATAGGTGTTGTGGACAAGCTCTTTACCCGCGTGGGCGCATCGGACAATATTTCCCGGGGCGAATCCACCTTTATGGTAGAGATGACAGAGAGCGCCACCATCCTGAACAATATTTCCCAGAGGTCGCTGCTGCTTATGGACGAGATTGGCCGCGGCACCAGCACCTACGACGGAATGTCCATAGCCTGGGCCATTGTGGAATATCTGCACAAGTCGCCGCTGGCGCCAAAGACGCTGTTTGCCACTCATTATCACGAACTTAACGAGATGGCCGACACGCTGCCCAGGGTGCACAATTTTCATATTTCCACAAAAGAGGTGGACGGCAGGGTCATATTCCTGCGCAAGTTGTGCCCCGGAGGCGTGGCCAGCAGTTTTGGCATACACGTGGCCCGTATGGCCGGAATGCCCGACCAGGTGCTGGTGGCGGCAGAGCACAAACTCCGTTCGCTGGAGAGCAAGGTTGCGGGCAATCCCCTGCAGCTGAGCTTTTTCCAGATGGACGACCCGCTGCTTCTTGACATTAAACACATTATAGAAAGCATAGATATCAATTCCATTTCCCCGCTTGACGCTTTTGATACTATCAGACAAATCAAAAACAAATTAAATGGAGGAAAAGAAGATGGAATTGTTTCTCAAAAACAAAAGTGACGCGCTGCGCACTTTTCTCTCCCTTGTCGGGGTCAGTGTAGGAATCTTTGTAGTTACCGTTTCGTTTTCGCTGGTGGATGCCTTTTCGCATTCCGTTGTAGCTGGTTTTGACCATTTTGGCAGCGATATGATTATGGTGGAGCGGTTTCCCGTGACGGGGGGCGGCGACTGGAGCCGCTATGCTGCCCGTCCTCAGCCGCGGTGGGAAGATTATATGGCGCTTAGCGGCACGTCCGCCGGGTGGACCGCCTTTGCCGCAGAGGCCCAGGCGGACATTGTCTGTGATGGTAAAATGCTGCGGGACTGCAAGTTGCTGGGGGTTTCCGGCGCCTGGCAGCATCTTGTATATTCCCGGGTGAGCAGCGGCCGCGACTTTTCTGCGGCAGAGCTTTCGGGGGCCGGCAGCAAGGTGATAATAGGCTCCAAAGTGGCTCAGGAGCTGTTCGGCCAGGACAACGCCTGTGGCCGCACTGTGAGGATAGACGGCCGCAATATGACCGTTACCGGAGTGCTCTCTTACGAAGGCAAGAATGTGATAAACCTGTATGCGACCGACTATGCACTGGTGGTGCCGTATGCCGTTGCAAGAGGGCTTGCGGGCCGGGACAATCTGGAGACGATGATTGCCATAGGGCCCGGGGCAGAGGGTAGGGAAGCGGCTATGGAGAATGCGAGGCGCACCCTTCGCGCAAGCCGCGGCCTGCGGGCCTCGCAGGAAGACAATTTTGCCCTGAACACAATGGAGGACCTGTGTCGTGAAACGGTTTCCCTGACCCGGAAAATCTCTGCCGGAGGGCTTGCGATAGCACTGTTTTCGCTGCTTATAGGAGGCTTCGGAATAGTGAATATAATGTTAGTCTCCGTCAAGGAGAGGACCTTTATAATCGGCCTTAAAAAGGCTCTGGGGGCAAAGCGCAGGCGCATTTTGCTGGAGTTTATGCTGGAGGCGGTGTCGCTGTCGCTTATGGGCGCCGCCATGGGGCTGCTGCTGGCCTGGGGCGCGCTGGCATTAATCCCTTCTGGAGTGCTCACCGTGCGTCTCTCTGCCGCCAACGCCATTCTTGGTTTTGCAATGGCGGTGGTGCTGGGCCTTGCCAGCGGCGTCCTCCCCGCCGCCCAGGCCTCCCGCCTCGCCCCCGTAGACGCCCTGCGCAGCTGAAGAACATTGTTGTGGATAATAATCGGCAGCAGCCGATAGCGGAAGCCGGGCCGGGTAGGCTTGTGGGTTAGCAAGGCTGGAGCGCCAGGGTTTGGGGCGTAGCCCCAATAATAGTAGATCTCAACAAAAAAACGAGGGTGCATACCCTCGTTTTCTTTGTTGAGATATCAGGACTCGAACCCGAACTGAGAGAGCCAGAATCTCTAGTGCTACCATTACACCATATCTCAGTAGTTTGGGACTGCAAATATAGGAGTTATTCCAAAAATATCAAAAAATTTCGCTAAGTGCGTCAAAAACAGGCCCGTCGTGCAGTGCGGCGGGGGTTCCGGAATCGCCGTCGCTGCTTATCGAAGCCACCAGGGGAATCTGCGCCAGCAAAGGCAGGTTGTACTTATCTGCCAGAGCCTCTGCGCCGCCATGGCCGAATATATAATACTTGTGGTCGGGATATTCTTCGGGCGTGAACCAGGACATATTCTCTATTATGCCGAAGATGTGCTTGTTGACCTTGGGGTTAATGAACATATCTATGCTCTTTTCCACATCGGCCAGGGCCACTTTCTGCGGGGTGGTGACCACGAACACGCCGTCCAGCGGCACGTCGTTCACCAGCGAAATCTGGATGTCGCCGGTGCCGGGCGGCAGGTCTATCAGCAGATAGTCCAGCTCTCCCCACGCAACCTGCAATATCATCTGTTTCAGGGCGTTGGAGGCCAAGGGGCCGCGCCACACCAGCGCCTGTTCCGGCCGGGCAAAGTAGCCGATGGACATCCACTTGACGCCGTATTTTTCCACCGGAATCAGCGTCTGTTTTTCGCCGTCAATCTCAGCCTCGGGCTGGACATTTTCGGTGCCGGTCATCTTGGGGATTGAGGGGCCGTAGATGTCGGCGTCGGCCACGCCCACCTTGTAGCCCTTGCGGGCCAGGGTTATGGCCAGGTTCACCGCCACCATAGATTTGCCCACGCCGCCCTTGCCGCTGGCAACGGCAATAACGCTGCCCACATTTGCGAGGTTCTCCAGGTCGGGATTCATTGCCACTTTCTCTGGCTTTTTGCCCGCGCGCACCAGCTCCAGTATGGAAATGTCGTAGCCGGGGAAAGCTGCTTCCAGAACCTCTTTGCAGGCATTTTTAATGCTGCCAGAGAGAGGGTCCCGTCGGGGGAAAACCAGGGTGAACTTGATGGAAGATGCATTGGCGTGGACATTTTCCACCATCCCCAGGGAGACGATGTCACGACCTTCGGCGGGGTGGATCACGCCGCCTAAAACCTCCAGGATACGCTCTTTCATTTATTCTTTGGGTTCGGGGGCGGTGCTGGAAAGGAACAATTCGTCCATCTGGACCTGATCTATCCGGCTAGGGGAGTCAATCATCACGTCGCGGCCCATATTGTTCTTGGGGAAGGCAATGAAGTCGCGGATGGTCTCCTGGCCGCCAAACAGGGCGCAGACGCGGTCAAAGCCGAATGCGAGGCCACCGTGAGGCGGTGCGCCGAACTTGAAGGCGTTGATTATGAAGCCGAACTTATAGTCGGCGTCTTCTTTGCTGATGCCCAGAACCTGGAACATACGCTGCTGCACGTCGGCCTGATGGATACGGATGCTGCCGCCGCCCAGCTCGGTGCCGTTGAGCACAAAGTCGTAGGCATTGGCGCAAACCTTCTCAAGATCTTCTTTCCTGTCGCTGTAGAACAGCTCCATATGTTCGGGCTTGGGTGCAGTGAAGGGGTGGTGCATCGCATAGAAGCGGCCGTCCTCTTCGCTCCACTCAAGCAAAGGGAAGTCCACAACCCAGAGGGGTGCGAACTCGGTAGGCTTGCGAAGGCCCAGACGGTTGCCCATTTCTATACGGAGCACGCCCAGCATAGTCTGTGTCTTGCGCTTGGCCCCGCAGAGCACCAGAATAAGGTCGCCGGTTTTAGCGCCCATAGCGCTGGCAACGGCCTGCAGCTGCTCGGGGGTATAGAATTTATCCACGGAACTCTTGATGCTGCCGTCGGGGTTCAGCTTGATGTAAACCAGGCCCTTGGCGCCCACCTGGGGGCGTTTTACCCACTCGGTGAGTTCGTCGGTCTGCTTGCGGGTATATTCGGCGGCGCCGGGAACGGCAATGGCGCCCACGTATTCTACGCTGTCAAACACGCTGAATCCGTGGCCCTGAACCAGCGGGGAAATCTCGTGAATCTCCATCCCGAAGCGGATATCGGGCTTGTCGCTGCCAAAGCGGTCCATAGCGTCGTACCAGCTGATGCGGGGAATGGGGTTGGCGATTTCTACGCCCACCACATTCTTGAACAGGGTGCGCATCATACCTTCGAAGGTGTTCAGAACGTCTTCCTGCTCCACGAAGCTCATCTCGCAGTCAATCTGTGTGAACTCCGGCTGGCGGTCGGCGCGCAGGTCCTCGTCGCGGAAGCAGCGCACAATCTGGAAGTAGCGGTCGTAGCCCGCCACCATAAGCAGCTGCTTGAAGGTCTGGGGGCTCTGGGGCAGTGCGTAGAACTCGCCGGGGTTCATACGGCTGGGCACCACAAAGTCGCGGGCGCCTTCTGGCGTAGACTTGATCAGGTAGGGCGTCTCAATCTCCATAAAGCCCTGTGCATCAAGATAGTTGCGCACTTCGTGGGCCAGCTTGTGGCGAAGCATAAGGGCATTTTTCAGCGGACCGCGCCTCAGGTCCAGATAGCGGTATTTCGCGCGGAGTTCCTCGCCGCCGTCGCTGTTGTCCTCTATTGTAAACGGCGGGGTTGCCGAGAGGTTCAGGATGTTGATTTCGGAGAGGATGATCTCAATGTCGCCGGTGTCGATTTTGGCGTTTTTGCTCTGGCGCTCGGCCACCTTGCCTACGGCCTGGATCACCGCCTCGCGGCCCAGCTTGCCAAGGTTTTCCTTGACTGCGTCGCTGGAGGCGTCGTCCACCACCAGCTGAGTGATGCCGTAGCGGTCGCGCAGGTCAATGAAGCTCATTCCGCCCATTTTGCGGATGCGCTGTACCCAGCCGGCCAGAGTCACGGTTTTGCCGACATCCGAGATGCGTAATTCACCACAAGTGTTAGTTCTGTACATATCGATAGTTTAGTTTGATTATACGTTGAAAAGGAAGTGCATTATGTCGCCGTCCTGCACCACATATTCCTTGCCCTCGCTGCCAAGCTTGCCGGCGGCGCGGCAGGCGGCCTCGCTGCCCAGCGAGACAAAATCGTCGTATTTGATGACCTCGGCGCGGATAAAGCCTCGCTCGAAGTCGGTGTGGATGACACCCGCGGCGCGGGGTGCCTTGTCTCCCTTGCGGATGGTCCAGGCGCGCACTTCCGGCTCGCCCACGGTGAAATAGGTCTGCAGGCCCAGCAGGTCGTATGCAGCCTGGATCAGGCGCTCTACGCCGCTGCGCTCCAGCCCTATCTCTGAGAGGAACATCTGCCGCTCGTCGTAGGTCTCCAGCTCTGCAATTTCGCTCTCTATCTTGGCGGCGATGACCATCATCCCGGCATCCTCGTTCTTGATGGCCTCGGCCACCGCTGCGGTGTACTGATTGCCCGTTGCTGCGGAATTCTCGTCTACATTGCAGACATAGAGCACCGGCTTGCAGGTAAGCAGGCAGAACTCTTTTGCCAGCTTCTCTTCGTCGGGATTCTCGGGGATGACCTCGCGGGCGTTGCGGCCCTGCTCCAGCACAGCTTTATATTTCTCAAGCATCTCCAGCGCCTTCTTGGCGGTTTTGTCGCCGCCCACGCTGGCCTGCTTGCGGACCTTTTCCATTCGGCTGGTGACGGTCTCCAGGTCCTTGATCTGGAGCTCCAGGTCCACCACATCCTTGTCGCGGACGGGGTCCACGCTGCCGTCCACGTGGGTTATGTTGTCGTCGTCAAAGCAGCGGAGCACGTGCAGTATGGCGTCGGTCTCGCGGATGTTGGCCAGGAACTGGTTGCCCAGGCCCTCGCCCCGGCTGGCGCCTTTTACCAGGCCGGCGATGTCCACTATCTCTACGGTGGCGGGCACCACGCGGCGCGGATGTACCAGATTTTCCAGCACCTGGAGCCGGTCATCGGGCACGTTGCAGCTGCCGATGTTGGGCTCGATGGTGCAGAACGGGAAATTTGCGCTCTGCGCCTTGGAAGAGCTGATACAGTTGAAAAGGGTTGACTTGCCCACATTTGGCAGTCCTACGATACCGCATTTGAGTGACATACTGCTTTACTTTATGCAAATGAACCACAAATATACCAAAAATATGGCTAACTTGGCCGTATGAAGAAGATATGTGCTGTTGTGGCGGCCCTTTTCGTTGCGGCTGCCGGGCTCCAGGCCCAGATTTTTTGTTGGAACCTCGAGAATTATTTTGACCCCGCCGACGACCCGGTCACGGCCGACGAGGCCTTCACGCCCGGCGGCGAGCACCACTGGACAAAGCGGAAGTACGAGGCCAAGCGCAATCTGATAGCCAAGACCATAATAGCCTCGGCAGAGCGTTTCGACGGGCGGATGCCGGCCATTGTGGGGCTGTGCGAGGTAGAGAACGCCAAGGTGCTGAAGGCCCTGGTGGAGGATTCGCCGCTGGCCGCGAAGAGATACCGGAGCGTCCACCGCGAGAGCCCCGACCCCCGCGGGATAGACGTGGCGCTGCTCTTCGATCCGGAGCGGGTGCGCCTGCTGGACTTCGAATTTATCACCATAAAGGAATTCGCCACCCGCGAGATCCTTTATGCCAAGGTGGCGCTGCCCGACACCCTGCACGTTTTTGTAAACCACTGGCCCAGCAAGTATTCGGGGGCAAAGGCGTCGGAGGCCAGGCGGCAGGCGGTGTGCACCGCGCTGCTGCACAAGATGGATTCGCTGCACTGCTCCGACAGCGCCGCCGCGGTGCTGCTGATGGGCGATTTCAACGCCACGCCCAACGAGCCGTCGGTGATGCGGCTCACCACCGAGGGCGGCCTGAAGAACATCACCCCCAAGAAAGGCGGCACCATCCGCTTCAAGGGCAAGTGGGAAATGATAGACCAGATGCTGGCCAGTCCGGCTGCGGCGCAGAAAATAGGCCCGGCAGAGATCTTCAAGCCCGCATTCCTGCTGGAAGACGACAAATCTTTTATGGGAGAAAAACCCCGCCGCACCAACGTAGGGCCGCGATATAACGCCGGTGCCAGCGACCATCTGCCCATAATCGCTGACATTTATTAACGAAAACCATTATATTTGTAGGAACAACCGTTGTCCCGATGAAACAGTACTTAGATTTGCTTCGCCATATACGCGCGAACGGCGTGATGAAAAGCGACCGCACCGGTGTCGGCACCCAGAGCGTGTTCGGCTACCAGATGCGTTTCAACCTGCAGGATGGTTTCCCCCTGCTCACCACCAAGAAGGTGTTTACCAAGGGCATTATCCACGAGTTGCTGTGGTTTATATCGGGCAATACCAATATCGGCTATCTGCTGGACAACAATGTTCATATCTGGGACGAGTGGGCAGACGAAAACGGAGACCTGGGGCCCGTCTACGGCCACCAGTGGCGCAGTTGGCCTACGCCCGACGGCGGGCATATAGACCAACTAGCGGGTGTGGTGGAGTCGCTTAAACACAACCCCGACAGCCGCCGGCACATTATTTCTGCCTGGAATGTGGCCGAGGTGGACAAGATGGCCCTGCCGCCGTGCCACAGCCTGTTCCAGTTTTATGTAGCCGAAGGGCGCCTGAGCTGCCAGCTGTATCAGCGCAGCGCCGACGTGTTCCTGGGCGTACCGTTCAACATCGCCTCCTATGCACTTCTGACTATGATGATGGCGCAGGTGTGCGGCTACACGCCGGGCGATTTTGTGCACACTTTTGGCGATGTGCACATCTATAAGAATCACTTTGAGCAGGTGGAGACCCAGCTTGAACGCGAGCCCCGCCCGCTGCCCACAATGAAGATAAACCCAGACGTCAAAAGTATTTTTGACTTCAAATACGAAGATTTTACCCTCTGTGGCTACGACCCGTGGCCCGCAATAAAGGCCCCCGTGGCGGTGTAGCTATGATAAACATTATTGTGGCGGTCAGCGACAACCTGGCCATAGGCCGTGCCGGAGACATGCCCTGGCACATCAGCGCCGACCTCAAATATTTCAAGCGGACAACGCTGAATCACACTGTGATTATGGGCCGCCGCACGTGGGAGTCCATAGGCTGCCGTCCGCTCAAGAACCGCCGCAACATTGTGGTGAGCAGCACCCTTGAGGTGGGGGATGGTTTTGAGGTGGCACAGTCGCTGAAACAGGCTCTGGAAATGGCCACCGGAGAGGAAATCTTCATAATGGGGGGAGGCCGGCTTTATGCGCAGGCTATATCGCTGGCCGACAGGCTGTATGTGACTCACGTCCACACTGTGGTAGAGGATGCCGACACCTTCTTCCCGGAATTTACATCAAAGGAGTGGAGTCTGGCTTCCAGGACCGCCCCCGTAACCGACCAGGCAAGCGGACTGACCTACGAATTTGCAGTCTATGACAGAAAAGAAGAATAAAGACGCGTTCTCGAGCAACTTCGGTATGATTGCCGCCGCGATTGGCAGCGCCATCGGGCTGGGCAATCTGTGGCGTTTCCCCTACCTTGTGGGGCAGAACGGCGGCGCGGCCTTTATCCTTGTGTATCTGATTATTACACTGCTGCTTTGCACCCCGATACTGCTCAGCGAGATGGTGATTGGTCGCCGTGGCGGCGGCAGTCCCCGCGGGGCGTATGTCAAGGTCACCGGCCGCAAAGGCTGGGGCGTGGCCGGCATTCTGGGAATGCTGACCTGCTTTATGATAATGTCGTTCTATGTGGTGGTGGGCGGCTGGACCATCCGCTATCTGGTGATGTCCATCGCTCCGGGATTCCACCGCGGGGCGCAGATAGACAGCGCGGCGGTGTTCTCCGGCTTTGTGGGCAGCAACGTCTCCCCGATAGTCTACAGCCTGATATTCATTTTGCTTACCATAGGTATTATCAACCTTGGGGTGCAGAAAGGCATAGAAAAGACCAGCAAGCTTATGATGCCGCTGCTGTTTGTGCTGATTGTGCTCATAGGCATCCGCAGCGTCACCCTGCCGGGCGCCGGGGCGGGTCTGGACTATCTTTTCAAGCCCGATTTCTCGCAGTTCAACTTTGACTCGCTGCTGGCGGCGCTGGGGCAGAGCTTTTTCTCCCTGAGCCTGGGCGCCTGTATGATGGTGACCTACGGCGCCTACACGCCCAAATCCAGCAACCTGACCAAAAATGCCGCGATAATCACCGTCAGCGACACTTTCTTTGCGCTGCTGGCGGGCTGCGCCATAATGCCGGCGGTGTTCGCCTTTGGCATCAACCCCAGCGAGGGGGCCGGCCTGGTGTTCGTGACGCTTCCGCAAATCTTTACCCAGATGCCCCTGGGTGGCCTGTGCGCCATACTTTTCTTTGTGACGCTGTTTCTGGCCGCCATATCATCGGCGGTGTCGCTGTTCGAGGTTATGACATCCACCATTATGGATATGGGCAAGGCCCGCCGCAAGACTGCCAGCGCCATCACCGCCGCCATACTGCTGTTCACCGGCAGCATCTGCTCCCTGTCGCAGGGGGCGCTGAGGGGCATCACCATTGGCGGAAAGAACATCTTTGACCAGTTTGACTATGTTTCTTCCAATATACTTATGACCCTGGGCGGCCTGCTGGCCGTGATTTGTGTGGGCTGGGTCATCGGGAAAAAGACATTCACAGACGAAATCACGGCCGGCGGAACCATCCGCGTGCCCCGCACGCTGGCCTCCGTGCTGTTTTTTATAATAAAATACGTGGCGCCGATAGTGATTGTCACTACCGCCATATCATCAATATTCTAAAAATGAAAAAGTTATTTGCAATTTTCCTGGCGGCTTTCCTTACAATTGGCGCCGCTGCCGACGAAGGAATGTGGCTGCTGCCGCTCCTGGAGAAGATGAATATCAAAACTATGCAGAAGATGGGCTGCCGCCTCTCTGCAGACGAGATTTACAGTATCAACAAGACGTCTCTGAAAGACGCCGTGGTGATTTTTGGCAACGGCTGCACCGGCGAGGTCGTCTCTGACAAAGGTCTGGTGCTCACCAACCACCACTGCGGCTACGGCGCTATTCAGAGCCTCAGCAGCGTAGATCACGACTATCTGAACGACGGTTACTGGGCAATGAGTTTTGGCGAAGAGCTCCCAGTGGAGGGTCTCACAGTGACTTTCCTGCAGAGTTTCAAGGATGTGACCGCGCAGATAGAGAAAGCCACCAAGGGCTGCGCAGAAGGCGAGGAATACGACAAGGCCTTCAAGGAGATTTCTGACAAACTGACCAAGGCGCTTAAGGCGACCGACGAAAACATCCGCGCCTCGGTGGTGTCTTTCTTTGGCGGAAATACCTACTATCTGATTGGCTATAAGATTTATAAAGATATCCGTTTCGTGGGCGCCCCGCCGTCTTCGATAGGCAAATTCGGCGCCGACACCGACAACTGGATGTGGCCCCGCCACACCTGCGACTTCTCTGTGTTCCGCATCTATGCCGACAAAGATGGCAACCCCGCAGAATACTCTGAAGAGAATGTGCCTTTCGTCCCCAAGAAGAAGCTGAATGTATCGCTCAAGGGGGTTCAGGACGGCGATTTTTCTATGATTATGGGTTATCCGGGCCGCACCAACCGCTTTATGACCAGCAGCGAGGTGGCCCAGCAGAGGGATATATCCAACGCCATCGGCATCTATTGCCGCGGCGAGCGCCAGAAAATCCTTCTGGAGGATATGCTGGCCGATCCGGCAGTCAAGATTCAGTATGCCAGCAAATACAGCGGCAGCACCAACGCCTGGAAAAAGTGGATGGGTATGAATGAGGCCTTTGCCAAACTGGGTGTGGAGCAGCGCCGGGCAGAAGAAGAGCAGGCCTTCGTGAAGTGGGTAAATGAAAAGAAAAACCGCCAGAAAAAGTACGGCATCGCGCTGGACGACATCAATCAGGCTGTGGCAGAGCGCGCTCCCATACTGCGTACAAGCACATATCTGCGCGAGACCCTGGCCAATATAGAGCTTATGAACATCGCCAGCTCGGCGGCCTCTTTCGCCGCCGATATGTCACAGGCGATGCCCTACATAGACCGTTTCTACAAAGACTATTCTCCCTCTACCGACCGCAAGGTAACCAAGCGTATGATAGAGATTTACCGCGACAGCGTAGCTGCGGAATTTCACCCCGAATTCTTCAAGACCATAGAAAGCGACTTTGGCGGTGACGTCAAGGCGTTTGTAGACGACCTGTTTGACAAGTCTGTGTTCGCTTCCCGCGAGAAGCTGGACGCCGTCCTCGCCGGGGAAAATGCAGCCGAGACGCTTGCCGCTGACCCCGCAGCCAAGATGTTCGAGTCCGTTATGGGTCTCTATATGGGTTTGACCGGCGGCGCCGGCAAGGTTTCCAAGCAGCTGCAGCAGGGCCACAAGGCCTATATCGGCGGCCAGATGGAGATGAACAAGGGCAAGGCAATGTATCCCGACGCAAACTTCACTATGCGCCTGACCTACGGCACCGTGAAATCATATTCTCCCAAGGACGGTGTGGTTTATGACTATTACACCACCCTCAAGGGCGTTATGGAAAAGGAAGATCCCGACAACTGGGAGTTTGTGGTTCCTTCCCGCCTCAAGGATCTGTACAAGGCCGGCGACTTTGGCCAATATGCAAGGCCCGACGGCACTATGCCCGCCTGCTTCATTATGACCGGCGACATCACCGGCGGCAACAGCGGCAGCCCGGTGCTGGACGGCGAGGGCAACCTGATTGGCCTGGCCTTTGACGGCAACTGGGAGTCGATGTCGGGCGACATTATCTTTGAGCCTGATTTACAGCGTTGTATATGTGTGGACATCCGTTACGTGCTGTTCATCATAGATAAATTTGGCGGTTGCGGAAGGCTTATTGATGAAATGAATATAATTTCTTAACTTTGCGCCCCTAATAAGCCCGTCATACTTAAAAGAATTAAGTAAAAACAACATTATAAAATGAAAAATTACTCCACAGACAAAATTCGCAACGTCGTCCTGCTTGGCGGTACCCGCTGCGGCAAAACCACCCTTGCCGAGACCATTATGTTCGAAGGCAAAGTCATCGACCGCAGGGGGACAATCGAAGGTAAAAACACAGTTTCCGACAACACCGAGGTAGAGCAGATTTTCCAGCGCTCTATCTATTCCACTCCGTTCTACGCAGAGTTCCAGGATCACAAGCTCAATTTCATTGACGCTGCCGGCGCCGATGACTTCATCGAGGGTGCAATCCTTGGCCTGAACGTGTGCGACAGTGCAATTATGGTAGTCAACGCCGGCGCTGGCGTTGAGGTTGGTACCGAAATCCACGGCCGTTACGTTGAGCAGTACAAGAAACCGATGATCATCGCTGTCAACCAGCTCGAGACCGAGAAGGCCAACTGGGACAACACTCTGGACAGCCTGCACCAGGCATTTGGTGCCAAGGCCGTGCCCGTACAGTTCCCCGTTAACCCCGGTATGGAGTTCAACGCCGTTGTGGACGTCCTCAAGATGAAGATGTACAAATTCTCCGGTGAGGATGGCAAGACCGAGGAGTGCGACATCCCCGCAGACCTTGTAGGCAAGGCAGAGGATATGCATTCTGCAGTTGTTGAGATGGCAGCCGAGAGCGACGAAGCTCTGATGGAGAAATTCTTTGAGGCAGGCGAGCTCTCAGAAGAGGAGCTCCACGCAGGTCTGAACGCCGGCTTCGTGAAAGGCGAGTTCTACCCCGTGTTCTGCATCAGCGGCAAGAAGGATATGGGCGTTAAGCGTATGCTCGAATTCCTCACCGAGGTGGCTCCCGCCCCCAAGGAGGATGCAGCAGGCAAGACCTCCCTGTTCGTATACAAGACCGCTCTGGAGCAGCATCTTGGCGACGTTACCTATTTCAAGGTAGTAAGCGGCAAGATCTCCGAGGGTCAGGATTTCGTGAACATGGACAATGGCAGCAAAGAGCGCATCACCACGCTCTATGCCGTTGCAGGTAAGAAGAAAGAGAAAGTTACCGAGCTGGTAGCCGGCGATATGGGTTGTACAGTGAAGCTGAAAGCTGTCAAGACCAACCAGACCCTGAACGCTCCCGGTTATGACACCGCATTCCCTCCCATCGAGTTCCCGCCGGCAAAATACCGTGCAGCCATCCGCGCCCTGGACGAGAAGGATGACGAGAAGCTGGGCGAGGCCCTGAACCGCGCCGCTGCAGAGGATCCTACAATGCGCGTAGAATACAGCAAGGAGCTCCGCCAGACCATCATCAACGGTATGGGCGAGCAGCACATCAATATCCTCAAGTGGCATCTGAACAACGACTATAAGATCGACGTCGAGTTCTTCGCACCCAAGATCCCGTACCGCGAGACCATCACCAAGGTGGCTACCGCAGAGTACACCCACAAGAAACAATCCGGCGGTGCAGGTCAGTACGGCCGCGTTGTTATGCTCATCGAGCCCATCGTAGAGGGTGTTGAGCCCACTGGCCGCTTCAAAATCGACGGCAAGGACACTCAGCTCACCATCAAGGGCAAAGAAGAGGCCGATCTGGACTGGGGCGGCAAGTTCGAGTTTGTAAACTGCGTTGTGGGTGGTGCCATCGATGCCGGCTTTATGCCCGCCATCAAGAAAGGTATCATGCAGAAACTGGAAGAAGGCCCTCTGACCGGTTCCTACGCCCGCGACATCCGCGTTTACATCTACGACGGTAAGATGCACCCGGTAGATTCCAAAGAAATAGCCTTCATCATCGCCGGCCGCAACGCCTTCAAGGATGCCTTCAAGAAGGCAGGTCCCAAGCTTCTGGAGCCTATCTATATGGTTGAGATTATGGTTCCCGGCGACTGCACCGGTGACGTTATGAGCGATATCCAGAACCGCCGCGGTATCATCGAGGGTATGGGCGCCGAGAAGGGCTTCCAGGTACTCCGTGCACGCGTGCCTCTGGCAGAACTCTACCGCTATTCCACCACCCTGAGCTCCATCACTTCCGGTCGTGGAACCTTCACAATGACCTTCATCGAGTACCAGCAGGTACCTATGGATGTTCAGGAGAAGCTCCTCAAAGAATACGAAGAGTCTCAGAAAGAAGAGGAATAATCTTCTTGATACAGTTACAGCTTTGATACAAGCTACAGGCATAGAAAAATCGTTCGGTACCCTTAAGGTTCTTAAGGGTATCGATTTTTCTGCCTCGGACCGCGAGGTGGTGAGCATTGTCGGAGCCAGCGGCGCCGGCAAGAGTACCCTGCTGTCCATACTGGGTTCACTTTCACGCCCCGACGCAGGCAAGGTGCTGATTGACGGCACCGATATCTTTGCCCTGGGCGAGAAGCAGCTGGCCGCCTTCCGCAACCGTAAGATAGGCTTTGTGTTCCAGTTCCATCACCTGCTGCCCGAGTTTACCGCTATGGAAAACGTGCTGCTGCCGGCAATGATCGGTGACAACCTCACCAGGGCGGTCAAAGAGCGGGCAAACGGTCTTTTCGAAGATCTGGGAATTGCTGAGCGCAAGACCCACAAGCCCTCGGAACTTTCCGGAGGCGAGCAGCAGAGGGTGGCGGTGGCCCGCGCCCTCATCAATTCGCCGTCCATACTGTTTGCCGACGAACCCAGCGGCAACCTGGACAGCAAAACCCGCGCAGAGCTGCATAATATGTTCTTTACCCTGCGCGACAAATACGGCATCACCATAGTCATCGTCACCCACGACAAGGACCTGGCCGCAATGAGCGACCGCACCCTTGAGATGCGCGACGGACAGTTCATTTAATGGCCGTTTTCCGCCTCAAAAAGTTCTCGCTGAAGGATTACCGCTGCGCAATGAAAATTGGCGCGGATTCGGTCCTTTTTGGCTCCTGGATGGATGTTTCTGGTGCGGAGCGACTGCTGGATGCCGGCAGCGGCAGCGGTATACTGGCGCTTATGGCGGCGCAGCGTCTGGCCGAGGCGGGCGTTTCTGATTTCCGCATCGACGCTATCGACATCGAGCCTGGCGCCGTGGCCGATTCGTGCGACAATTTCGCGGTTTCGCCCTGGGCGGATAATCTTTCTGCCAGGCAGATTTCCCTGCAGGATTTTGCCGATGAGGCCGCTCCGGCAAGCTACGATATCATCTTCTGCAATCCGCCTTATTACGACGGCAGTCCTTCTTCCCGCAGCGCCGAGCGCGACGCCGCCCGCAGCACGGATACTTTGAGCCGCCGCGATTTGCTTTTCGCCGCCGCCAAACTTCTCTCCGAGCGCGGCCGCCTGTCACTGATTCTTCCCTTTGACCAGGGTAAGAAAATGATTCTGGAGGCGACTCTCTTCGGGTGGTTCCTCACCCGCCAGTGCTTTGTCAAGACAAAGAAAGGCGCTCTGCCCAAGCGCCTTATGCTGGAATTCTCTCCCGCCGCCCCCTCCCGTCTGGAAACAGAAACGCTCGTCATCGGCGACGAGCGT
Source organism: Bacteroidales bacterium (assembly GCA_016290415.1). GTDB lineage: Bacteria > Bacteroidota > Bacteroidia > Bacteroidales > UBA932 > Equibacterium. Next base: position 41,213 of record JAEETP010000001.1, on the reverse strand, counting down.
TATCGTGAACTTACTTCTGGGTTTTATCTGTAGTCTCTTTTTGAGCGGGTTTTCTGCGGCCCTCAAAGGGACGTTTGTCGCCAGGCTTCATCGGGTGCCTCTTGTCTTTGAACTGACGGAACAGATGTTTGCGGAAGGCATCCTCGGCGGCAAAGAAAGCGGCTACTTTCTTTACTGGCAGCACCTTCTTGAACTTTTCGGTGTACTGCGACTGGAGTTCGTTCTCTTTTTTCTGTGCTGCCAGCAGGGCGTCTATAGCGGCTGATGCTTCTGCGTCGGAGAGCTCCTCGGCCTTGTGAATTTTGCCCACAGCATCCATAACAGCCTTGTGGACCTCGTCGGAAGCCTTGCTGTATTCGTTGTAGATGGGCCAGAACGCTTCTGCTTCTTTCACGGTCAAGTCCATTTTCTGGGAGAGGAAGGCCACCTTGTCGGCCTGGAACTTTTCGTGCATCTGTGCTTTTTTGCACTCTTTATCCTGGGCAAATGCACCCAGGCTGATGGCTGCCAGCAGGCAGATTGTCAAAAGTCTTTTCATATTCGTGGTGTTTTATTCCGCCTCGGCCAGCTGCTCATACAGGTATGCGCCGCTGAGGCCGTTATAGGCGAGGTATTCAATAATTGCGTCTTGAGAAATGTCGTCCTGCTCTTCTTCAGAGCCATATTCTGCCAGGCTGCGCTCGTCAATATCCATCAGTTCAATATATTCCGCATCGTCTTCGTAGGCGGTCTGCTCTGTGGTGGGTGCTGTTGAGAGCCGGATGGCCAGCGCGGCAATTGCGACGGCGCAGGCGGCAGCTGCGGCCATCCACCATTTGCGCAGCGGAACGCGGCGTGCGGGCTGCTTGTCGCCGGCGGCGATGCGCTGCATAACCCTTTCCGGCAGAGAATCAAAATAACCCTCCGGAACCGAAAGCGGAGCCTTCTTGAGCTCTTCGCGCTGCAGTATGTCGTCTTTTTCAAACATATTCAATCTTTTAGACGCAATAGGATATGAAAAGTTTAATAGTCAATATCGATTCTTTCTTTGACGTATTCCAGGACCTTGCCGTAGGCGTGGTGATATGAGGCCTTTAGGGCCCCGACACTGGTGCCCATCGCCTTGGAAATGTCTTCGTATGGGGTTTCGTTGTAGTATCTTTCGCAGAAGACTATCCGCTGCTTTGGCGGCAGGAGTGCGATGGCTTGCTGCAGCAGCCGCTGCAGTTTGTCGCCGTCAAATCCGCGATCGGTGGTCGCCAGTGATGCCGTGCGGGCCGGATCTTCCGACAGGGAAACATCGGCCGTGACGCGCTTGCCGCCCAAAAACGAGAGCGTCTCGTTGGTGGCGATGCGGTACAGCCAGGTGTAGAGGCCGCTCTCGCCACGGAACCTCTCCAGGCCGTTCCAAGCCTTTACAAAGGTGTTCTGCAGCAGGTCGTCGGCGTCTTCGTGCACCATTACGATGCGGCGTATATGCCAATAGAGGCGTTCACCGTAGTTTTTCACTATTTGGTTGAACGCCTCTTCTCTCTGGCCGGCCTTGAATTGCCGGAGTATCTGGCCGTCGTCGGTCACGTGCTATTTAAGCATCTCTTTTACTTGCTTGTAAACGTTGTCTGCGGTGAATCCGAGTTTTTCGTCAAGCACCTTGTAGGGAGCGGAGAAGCCAAAGCTCTCAAGTCCAAATACCTTGCCATTGGCACCTACCAGACCCAGCAGGTTCACGGGCAGGCCGGCGGTGAGGCCGAATACCTTCTTGCCAGCGGGGATCACGCTCTGCTGGTATGCCTTGGTCTGGCTGCGGAACAGGCCCTCAGAAGGAGCCGATACAATGCGCACCTTCACGCCGTCTTTGCGCAGCAGCTCGGCGCCTGCAACCAGGGTTGAAACCTCACTGCCGGAGGCTACCATAACTACATCGTAGCGCTGGTCGCTGCCGGCCACCACGTATGCTCCTTTGGCCACCTGGCTATAGTCGTTGCCTTCGGGCAGGTTGGCGATGTTCTGGCGGGAGAGGATCAGGCAGGTCGGGGTCTCGGTGTTTTCCATAGCGAGCCTCCAGGCCACGGTGGTCTCCTCTACGTCTGCGGGACGCAGCACCAGGGTGGAGTTCTTGCCGTGATGGTTTTTGAGTTTCTCCATAAGGCGCACCTGTGCCTCCTGCTCCACGGGCTCGTGGGTAGGGCCGTCTTCGCCCACGCGGAATGCGTCGTGGGTCCATATGAACTTCACGGGAGTCTCCATCAGAGCCGCCATACGCAGGGCGGGTTTCATATAGTCGCTGAACACGAAGAAGGTGCCGCAGGCGGGGATTACGCCGCCGTGCAGCGCCATACCTATGCAGCAGCAAGCCATTGTGAGCTCGGCAACGCCTGCCTGCAGGAAGGCGCCGGAGAAGTCCCCGGCGGTGAAGGCGTGGGTCTTCTTCAGGAAGCCGTCGGTCTTGTCGCTGTTAGAGAGGTCGGCAGAAGATACCACCATATTCTCTACCTGCTCTGCAAGGGCGCCCAGCACGGTGCTGCTGGCTGCGCGGGTGGCTGCGCCGGCTTTCTGCTGGATTGCAGCCCAGTTGACCTCGGGAGCCGCGCCGCTGAACCATTTCTCCAGCTTGGCAGCCTTGTCGGGGTTGGCCTTTGCCCATTTTTCCTTTATAGCCTTGCGCTCTGCCACGATGGCCTTGAGCTCTTTCTTGCGGCGGTTGTAAAGCCTGCGGACGTTGGGGAATACCTTGAACGGGTTCTCCGGGTCGCCGCCCAGATTCTTGATGGTATTGATGTATGCGTCGCCGCCCAGGGGTGCGCCGTGGGTTGCGCAGCAATTCTCGTAGCTGCTGCCGTCGGCCTTGCGTGCGCCTTTGCCCATCACGGTGTGGCCTATGATGAGGGTGGGGGCGTCCTTCACGGCCTGAGCCTTCTTCAGGGCGCGGCGTATCTGCTGCACGTCGTTACCGTTGATTTCGAAGACTTTCCAGCCCCAGGCCTGATATTTCTTGGCAACATCCTCGCTGTCCACGGCCTTGACCTCGGTAGAGAGCTGGATGTCGTTGCTGTCGTAGAACATAATCAGGTTGTCCAGCTTCAGGTGGCCGGCCAGACGGCCTGCACCCTGCGAAATCTCTTCCTGGATACCGCCGTCGGAGATGTAGGCGTAGATGGTCTGGTTCATAACCTCATTGCCCAGGCGTGCTGCCAGGAACTTGGCGGCGATGGCTGCACCCACTGCAAAGGTGTGGCCTTGGCCCAGAGGGCCGGAGGTATTCTCGATGCCGCGCTCTACGCAAACCTCGGGGTGACCGGGAGTCGGGCTGCCCCACTGGCGGAAATTGGCCAGCTCCTTGAGGGTGAATTTGCCGGTGAGGGCAAGGGTGGAATAGAGCATCGGGGACATATGTCCGGGATCCAGGAAAAAGCGGTCACGGCTCTCCCAGCGGGGGTTCTCGGGGTCATAGACCAGGAACTCGGTGAAGAGTACGTTGATAAAATCGGCGCCGCCCATAGCTCCGCCGGGGTGGCCCGAATTAGCTTTTTCTACCATAGATGCGGCCAGGATACGGATGTTGTCCGCCGCGAGATTCATTGTTGCGAGTCTGTTCATATAGGATTGGTTTTGCTTATTTGTCGGTTGGTTTTTCTCCGCCGGCCGCGCCGGGGCGGATACATCACACAAAAATAACGATTTTTGGTGTCATTAATAATCTATTTCGTGCAAAAAAGCATTGCAAGCCTCATCTTCAGAGGCGAAGGACATAGTCTCAGTTATCTCATTTCGCTCCTTGAAGAATAGTCGCCAGCTGCCATCTTCCTGTTCCTCTATGTTCCAATCCTGATATTCAAGTCCCCTAAGTTTGCAAAGGAAGCGGCCGTTATGGAAAAACAGCAGAGATGTAGTGACATGAAGGGGATTATAACGCCATAAGCCGTGCCGTTTCCATAAAGATCTTTTCAATTCTTTGAATTTCATAGCACAAATAGGCTGCGGCGGACAGATATGATTTGGAGATTCTGTTCTACTTACAGTTTCAGCACGGCCATGAATGCGCTTTGGGGCACTTCGACGTTGCCGACCTGACGCATGCGCTTCTTGCCCTGCTTCTGTTTTTCAAGCAGTTTGCGCTTACGGGTGATGTCGCCGCCATAACATTTGGCGGTGACATCTTTTCTTACCTGCTTCACCGTCTCGCGTGCGATAATCTTGGCGCCGATGGCAGCCTGGATGGCGATGTCAAACTGCTGGCGCGGAATCAGATCCTTGAGTTTCTCGCAGATGCGGCGGCCGAACTCGTAGGCATGATCGCGGTGAATCAGGCTGGAAAGGGCATCGACCTGCTCGCCATTAAGCAGGATGTCCAACTTGACCAGGTCGGCCTGTTTGTAGTCTATCACGTGATAGTCAAACGACGCATAGCCCTTTGATATAGATTTCAAGCGGTCGTAGAAGTCAAAGACAATCTCCGCCAGCGGCATGTCGTAGTTGAGTTCCACGCGGTCGGCGGTGATGAAATGCTGGCTTATCAGGGTGCCGCGCTTGTCCAGGCAAAGCTTCATTATAGGCCCGAAAAAGTCGCTGCGGGAGATAATCTGGGCGCGGATGTAAGGCTCGTCGATATGATCAATGATGTTCACGGCCGGCAGCCCTGACGGGTTGTGCACCTGAACGACCTCGCGCTGAGTGGTATAGACGTTATACGATACGTTCGGCACAGTGGTGATGACGTCCATGTCGAACTCGCGGAACAGGCGCTCCTGCACGATTTCCATATGCAGCAGCCCCAGGAATCCGCAGCGGAAGCCGAAGCCCAGCGCCAGCGAACTTTCCGGCTCAAACACCAGCGAGGCGTCGTTCAGCTGCAGTTTCTCCAGCGAAGCGCGCAGCTGTTCGTATTCGTCAGCCTCCACGGGATAAACGCCCGCGAAGAGCATCGGCTTGACCTCCTCGAAACCGGCGATAGCCTTGTCGCAAGGCCGTTCGATATGGGTGATGGTGTCACCCACCTTCACCTCCACGGCGTTTTTGATGCCGGAGATGATATAGCCCACGCTGCCGCACTCGATGGTCTTGCGCGGCACAAGCTTCATCTTGAGCACACCGACCTCATCGGCGACATATTCGCTGCCGGTATTGAAAAACTTGACCTTGTCACCGGTGGAGATGCTGCCGTTTACAACTTTAAAGTATGCGATGATGCCCCGGAAAGGATTGAATACGCTGTCGAATATCAACGCCTGCAGTGGCGCGTCGGGATCGCCCGTCGGGGCTGGTATCTTGTCCACAATCGCGTCCAGAACCTCTTTCACTCCCTCGCCGGTCTTGGCGCTCACCAGCAGCACGTCGTCGGGATCGCATCCCAGCAGGTCCACGATCTGGTCGCGCACCACTTCGGGTTGAGCCGCATCCATATCGATCTTGTTGATGACGGGGATGATTTCCAGATTGTGGTCGATAGCCAGATAGAGGTTCGAGATTGTCTGCGCCTGGATGCCCTGGGTGGCGTCCACCACCAGCAGCGCCCCTTCGCAGGAAGCGATGGCGCGGGACACCTCGTAAGAGAAATCGACGTGGCCGGGGGTGTCAATCAGGTTCAGGGTGTATTTCTCGCCGTCCTTCTCATAGTCCATCTGGATGGCGTGGCTCTTGATGGTGATGCCCTTCTCCTTCTCCAGATCCATAGAGTCCAGCACCTGATTTTCCATTTCGCGCTGGTCAAGAGTCTTGGTCTGCTCCAGCATACGGTCGGCCAAGGTGCTTTTACCGTGGTCGATATGGGCAATGATGCAGAAATCTCGGATATTTTTCATTTCGGAGCCGTATTATCGTTACAAATATACGGCATTTTTCTTTTTCTTCCCTACCGGGACGCTCAGAAACGAAATGCTCCCAATGGAGTCATAATTCTTCCATTGGGAGCAAATTCGGCGATTTTTGATCCTAATGGGGCCGCTTTTTACCCCATTGGGAGCAGTCATGATTTATTCTCCAGCCTTCTGAGCCGGTCGGAGATTGAGACAATCTCCTTTAGGACGGCCCAGCCAAGGACCGAGGCGCCGACGCCGGCTGTCAGGAAAAAAGCAGCTTGGGGAAAGCACATCTCTCGTCCGGAATCCCAGATGGAATAGCTGTAAGCGATGCTTACCAGAACACCTACGACGAGTCCGCCCCAGGCAATCACCAATAATAGTTTATCAAAAAAAGATCGTTTCATAATCAGCTCCAGCTAGGAATCAGTTTAATGATGTCAATGCCCACCAGCACGCACAGGGCGACGACGGCGATGGCCCAGAGTATGAGCAGAATCATACCGGGACGCCATTTGGGGCTCTTCAGGTTGAAGGTGAGCAGGATGCCGTAGTAAATGGCCAGGATGCAGGGGATGGCGTATGCCACAGCTGCTACAATCCAGGTGGAGATGCCCAGCGACTTGAGGTTTTCTATGCCGATTTCGGAGGCAACCTCTGCCCATTCTTCTGCCACTTCGGGGATGAGGCCGGCCAGCGACGGCAGCGAGAACATAAATGCCCCGCCCGCCAGGCAGCTGAGGCCGGTCATAAACAGGAAGATGCCCAGAATCACGCCCAGAACACGGCCGGCGGTGCGGCCTGCGGGTGCCTGGTCGGCCGGACGGGCATATGCGTATTGCTGCCCGATGCCGGCGGCGGAAATCTCATCTCCGCGCAGTTCGCATTGCTTCTGCACCGTGTCGGCATTTGGCATGGCAATCCAGCATACAGCGTACAGCAGTGGTATCAGGAAAATAGCTTCGCCCCATACCAGAAGGCCGATGGCCAGCAGCACCACAATCAGCCTGATAAGGGAGACATCCCAGTTGAGGTAGGTTGCCAGACCGCTGCATACGCCGCCGATAATTCTCCCTTCGGGGTTGCGGTACAGCCGCTTGCGGGTAGCGGCGCGCCTGGTGCTCTGTGTTCCTGCACCTTCGCCGTCAATGGCGTAGGGTGTGCCCAGGATGCCGATTGCATAGTTGGCATCGGCCGCGCCAATCACGCCGTCGGTGCCGCAACGCTCTGCAAGCAGCTCTCCCAGCCTCTCCTCGATATCCTCCACAATCTCTTTCCCCTCGGAATTGGCGCTGTAGTAGCGTTTGAGGCTCTCCAAATACTGGTCAATAATCTTGTATGATTCGTCGTCAATACTGAATGCATAGCCTCCGATATTGACTTGCTGTGTCTTTTTCATAGCGCTAGTTTTTGATTTTCTCTATGGTTGCGATAATGTCATTCCAGGCCTCGTCCATCTGTGCCAGCTGCTCGCGGCCCTTGTCGGTGATGGAATAGTACTTGCGCGGCGGACCCTGCGGCGACTCTTCCCAGCGGTAGGCCAGCAGTCCCTGGTTTTTCTGCCGGATGAGCAGCGGATAAAGGGTTCCCTCCACAACTATCATATTGACCTCCTTGAGGCGGGAGATGATGCTGGTGGCATAGGCGTCCTCCTTTGCCAACAGGCTCAGGATGCAGTATTCAAGCACCCCTTTGCGCATCTGAGAGCGCACGTTTTCAGAAATATTTTCCATAATTGGCAATTATTTGCTGGTGGTGAATTTGGAGAGATTCTCGTAGGTCGGCTCCCAGCCGCGAAGCTCGCACTTCTGGGTGGGGGTGATTGCCTTGGGGGCAATGATCCAGAGCACAACATAAATCCAGAAGCCACAGCTTGCGCAAAGGAACAGTGCCACGAAAAGCACCCGCACAAGAGTGATGTCCAGATTGAAGTAGGCAGCGATGCCGCTGCACACACCGCCGATGGAGCGATGGTCCATATCGCGGTAGAATTTGTGTACGACCGGCTCGCCGGGGTTGCTGCCGGAAGGCTGGCTGCCGCCAACAAACTGGGAGCCGTCAGGCATTCCTATGCGACCGATGACATCCTCTATCATTTCTACGCTTACGGCGCGGCCTTCGCCTGCGGCAGAGGCGCTCAGAAGCTCGGCGATGCGGTTTTCAAGGTCGTTCATAACCTCGCTGTTGTCCGGGCCGGGGGTCAGGTGAGCCCTGAAAGCAGCCAGGTAGGATTCCAGACGGGAATAAGCATCCTCGTCTATCACAAAGTTGGTGCTGCCGATTGCAGCCGAAATAGTCTTTTTCATTGCTATTATGGTTTGTAAATTATTTTCTGATGCAAAGATATATAAATATTTTAATACCTTGTATCACAAAGTACCAAAATTTTTAGAATATTTTTGACGGTAAAATAAAAAAGCGCCACAGAACGGTCTGCAGCGCTTGTTTTATGTTTAAAGAAAAACTGTTACCAGCCGGGATTCTGCCAGTCGTCACCGGCTTCGGGGTCGTCGGTGGGGCTGGTGTTCATCTTCATCTTCTCCACTTCGTCTTCGGGAAGAGGGCAGAGCAGGTATTTGTCGTCGCCCTTGTTGGTGCGGGTGCCAAAGCTGAAGCGGGTGTAAGTAAACTTGTTGGTTGCATCATCTTTAATGATGCGCATACCGGTCACGTGCTCTTCTGTCTGGTCTATAATTTTCCAGCGGCGGACGTCGTCGAAGCGGAAGGTGCCCTCAAAGGCAAACTCCACGCGGCGTTCGTTGCGGATGCGAAGCCTAAGCTGATCCTGGGTAAGGCCGTTGGGAAGGGCGGGCATACCCACGCGCTCGCGCACGAGGCTGGTGTAGTCGCTGGCCTCTTCAAGATGACCCGCTTCGCAGGCACATTCGGCGAGGTTCAGGTACATTTCTGCCAGACGTGCGTTGTGTGCGCGGCCGTCCTGGTTGCCCTCGCGCTCGCTGGATTTGTCGCGGTTGTATTTTCTCACATAGTATCCGGTACGGGTGTAGAACACAGAAGTAGGCTCGTCTGAGATACCGCAGTTTCCGCCGACATAGGTCCAAACCCTGAGGGAATCGGGGTTGCTCCAATAGCGGGGTGCGCCGTTGTAGTAGATTGTGCCGTAGAAACGGGGATCGCGGTTGGCGTAGGGGTTCTGCGGGTCGTACAGGTGGTTGTTCTTGTTGTAATTGGGCTGCAGGTGAGCGGCATCAAGATAAGGTCTCTCAAGATCCAGGATGGGCTCGCCGTCGGTGGTTTCGTAGCAGTCCACAAGCTCCTGAGTGGGGCATATGCCGCAGGATACCTGACCCCTGGTGGTGGGCAGGCCGTAGTTGGACCACATTGACAGGCGTCCGCCGTTACCAAGAATGGTCTCTTTGTCTATACTGCGGGAAGCATCGTTGTCAAAGAGATGGTAGTAGTCGTATACGCCATAGGCGTAGTTGTCTTCGGGGGCGCGGTCAAACAGCTTGTAGCCGTGGGCGGCGAGCGCCTCAACTGCCTGCTTGTTGATCTGATAGGCGTATTCCCAGGTGTATTTGCTGCCCTCTTCATAATAGAGCGGGCTTGCGGCATACATAGCGGTGCGGGCCTTCAGCACCCACGCAAAACCACGGTTGATGGCGCCGAAGCTAGGAGTGGTCCATCTGAAAGTGTAGGGAGAAGACTCGTCTTCTGTTGCATCCAGGCAAAGGTCAAGCTCCTGGATGATGAAGTCGGCTATCTGCTCTACATTGTTGAGCTTCACACCAGAGAACTTCTCGTTGATGTCATACACCTCTGTGAAGATGACGCCCTTGCCGTAGCGCTTCATAAGGGTAAAGTAGTGCCAGGCGCGGTAGAAGTGGGCCTTGACGTCCCAGAATTCCCTCTCAAGGTCGGTGACATTGGAGAAGCTTATCTTGTGCTCGTTTGTCAGGAAGAAGGCGATAGTGCGCAGGTTGTTGTAAATACCGCCCCAGTTGCCGCTGAAGATGTAGGTTGCCGCGTTGAAATCGACATTGTACCAGCTGTAATAGCCGCCGGGAGTGCGGTCCACAACAGCCTGGGCTTCGTCGCTGTAGGCAGCATAGGGGAAGCCGCTTTCGTAGTTGGCACCCTTACCTATGGTGGCCACCAGGTCGGAGGTGTAGTTATATTTGGTCCACACTAGGTCCAGATCTACCAGTCCGTAGGGCTCGGGTTCCAGCAACTGGCTGCAGGAGGGTGATATTACGAGTGCCGCAAAGGCAAGTATAAACAGGTTGTATATCTTTTTCATAATATTTCCCTTTAGAATGTTACGTTGAGAGCGATATTATATACGCGCATAGGCTGCCATAATCCCAGATAACCCGTTTCGGGGTCTATGAGTTTGGTGGGCATCTTGTCCCAGGTGTGCAGGTTCTGGCCCTGAAGGGCTATGCGGATGTCCTGTGCGTACACCTTCCTGGAGATCTTCTCGGGAAGAGTGTAGGCGATTTCTACGTTCTTCAGCTTGAGGAACGATCCGTCCACAACATTGTACATATTGGTCACGTTGCTCACCGTGGTGGTCATTGAAAGCGCCGGGCCGGTGATGGTTTCGCCGTTTGCATAGCGCTCTGCGGTCCAGCGGTTGTCATGCAGGTCGCAGTAGAAACCGTCGTTCAGATAACCCAGGAAGAAGGCGTCGCCGATGGGCCTGTAGTACTTGCTCACGCCATAGAGAAGGGCGCTGACCTCAAACCTTCCGAGCTGGAAGCCCAGATGTGCATTGAAGAACTGGCGGGGAGTGGTGGAGTACTTGTAGTTGACGGCGTCCTTGTAGTTGATGATACCGTCGCCGGTGCGGTCTATGTAGCGGAAGTCGCCGGGGCGGACGGTGCCGAGCTGGCTGTAGTCCACGCCGCAGGCGTCAATCTCTTCCTGCGAGTTGAACAGACCGTTGCCGGTAGTGGAGCCTTCGTAGTCAATCTCGTAGCCAGAGAAGGTCCCTTTGGGGAAGCCCTCTGTATAGTACTTCTGGGAATAAGCGTCGGTGGTGCCGTATTCGGTGTTCTTGGGACGCTCGCCAATTGCTATAACGGTGTTGTTGTTATACCAGGTGGAGGCGCCTGCCCACAGGGAGAAGTTCTTGGTGATCTGCTTGCGGAAATCCACGCTCAGCTCATAGCCGTGATTTTCGAAGCGGCCGGTGTTGGAACCGGGGTAGTTGCCCAGTGATATACCCTGGAAGGTAGGCACATAGGTGGTGGCGTCAATATAGGCGTTGTCCATCTTCTCCTTGAAGATGCTGCCGCTGAAACTCAGGCAGTTGAACAAGGTCAGGTCAAGACCGGCGTCCATTCCTTTTACATATTCGGGAGAGAGGGTGGGGTTACCCATACGGCCCTGGTCCCAGGTGCTGGAGGTAACGTCATCCTTGTAGGCAAAACGCCAGGATGATACCCTTTCGCGGGCGGCGCGGCCGTAGCTGCCGCGCAGCTTCAGGTAAGTGAGGATGCCGTTGTCCTTCAGGAAATTCTCTTTGGTAACGACCCAGCCCAAACCTACGCCGGGGGTAAAGAAGAACCTGTGGTTCATAGGGAACTCGTCGCTTCCGGAATAGCCCAGTGTGCCGTTGATGATGTATTTGTCCTTATAGGAATAGAGGGCGTTGATGCCGAATACCTCGCTGCGGTAGGGGATGGTCTGGTAGCTGCCGCCGCCGATGTCGCGGGTGGTGAGCTCACGGTGGTTACCCATTGCCACGGCCTGAACGTAATGGTCGCCGAACTGGCGCTGGTAGGTCACCTTGCCAAAGTATTCATAGCTGTAGCAGAACGAATAGTATTTGGAGTAACCGTTGGTATCCCACTCGGGACCGTACTGCTTGAAGCCGGAGTTGCCGGGGTCGTTGGCACGGTACGCCGTGTAGCTGATGGTCCAGTCGATATCCTTGTCTCCGCCGCCCTTGAAAGAGAAGCCGAGCTGTCCGCCAAGACCGGGAGTAACCATATCAAGATCCAGGTTGACCTTGGCGTCCATATGGACGAAAGTGGCGTATTTGGTGGTCTTGCCGCCGTGTGTCAACTCTGCATAGGGGTTCACTTTGTAGCCGAGGCCCCAGATCTGTCCACCCATTTCACTGTTCTCACTGAAGAGAGGCATATAAGAAATATCCTTGCCCTCTACCGTCGCACCTTCGGGTGCATAGAGACTGGTGATTGTGGGCGCTGCCACCATAACGTGTTTGATCATATCCTCGTAGCGCACCCTCATACGGTCGTGGTTACAACTGCCAAGGCCGTTCTCTATCTTGAAGTCGCCGCGCAGGGTAAACGTTGCGGAGATGAAGTAATTCAGCTTGGAGTCCAGGTTGGAAGCCACGTGGAAGTAGTCTGCGCTACCGGGATTCATCTTGTAGGTCATCTTGTATTCCGGCTGGTTGAAGAGCGGGCCGGTGTGCATCCACTGGAAGTTGCACATATACTGCACGTATTCGCTACCGCCACCGATGGAGAGGTAGAGCTTGTCCTCTGTCTGATAGCGCTTCAGATACTCGTTGTAGTAGTCGTGGCTGGGCCAGGTGCCGTCTTTGTAGTATTCCAGAGCCTGTGCGTTGAACACGGGGCTAAGGCCGTCGTTGATGCAGGACTCGTTGCGCAGCAAGGCGTGCTCGTATGCGGTGTGAGGATAATACCTCTTGGTGTCCATAGTCCTCCAGCCGTGGTCGTAGGCAACGGTGATACGCGGCTCGCCCTGCTGTCCGCGGCGGGTGGTGATGCTTATGATGCCGTCACCGCCCAGAATGCCGTAAAGGGCATTGGTGGCGGCGTCACGAATAATAGTGACAGACTCCACCTCGCGGGGATTGAAGTAGGTGAAGATGTGGCCGTCGTAGCCCTCATAGCGGATACCGTCCACCATAAGCACCGGAGTGCTTGCACTGCTGGGAGAGTGGTCGCCTCGGATGTTCCACCAGATGGACTCGTCGAACATAGAGGGATTAGCGTCGCGTTCCAGGCTGCCCAGACCCACGATGCGGCCCATATAGGATTCCTGCAGGCGGTAGGTCGGAGTCTTCTGAAGCTCACGACTCTTGACGTAAGAGACGCTGCCGGTGAGCAGGTTCTTGCGCATCTTCTGGAAAACCAGATCTACCTGTTCGTCTTCAAACTGGGCATCGCTCTTGAGCACGATATCCTCGTTGCCGTCCAGAATCTCGCCTATGGTTACCACCTTGTTGTGGAAACCGGGATAGGTGACGGTGACATAGTTACTGTGGTCCCTGATCTGGAAGTCGTAGGAGCCGTCCGGGTTGGTGATGTACTGGTTGGCCTCATTTTCACTGACCAGCAGTGCGTTGTAAATGGGGTTGCCGAATTCGTCCAGAACCCTGCCCTTAAGACTGATAATCAGCGACTCGTTCTGGGCTGTCGCCGTGGTGAACCAGGCGGCCAGAAGCAGAAGAACAAGAGTTATTTTATTTCTTATGCACATAGATGTGGTTTTTTACGAATAATAAACGACTAGTCCCAACCATAGTTCTGGAAATCTACCCCGGTAATAACCTTGAGGTTAGACACCTCCCCCTTGGGCAGGGGAGACAACTTGCACTGAGGCTCGAAGCCGTGACGGATCTCCTCTCTCAGGGGAACCCTCACATGGGTAGCTGCTGACCAGTCGCCTGCATAAGTAACGTCCATTGCAGAGAAATACTTGATTCCGGGAATCTCCTCTTCGGGACGGCAGCGGCGGCGGAGGTCATTGTAGCGGGCCTCTTCAAAGGCGAGCTCTACGCGTCGCTCATTATAAACGCGCAGCCTGAGCTTTTCGGGGTTGTTCACCAGCTCTGCGGGAAGCGGCGGCATATTGACCCTTTCGCGGATTTCGTTAACGGCGTCCATAGCGTCCTGCAGGTGGCCTGCGTTAAGGGCGCACTCTGCAAAGTTCAGAATCATCTCGGAGAGCTTATACTGCATAGGAGCCCTGCCGCCGGGGTGTGAGTTGAGCGAAACATTCGGCGGAACGGTCTTGCAGTAGTAATAGCCGGTTCTGGTCTGGGAGATATCGGTAGGCAGCAGACTGCGGTAGTTGAGTCCGCCGGAGGATATATCCAGAATGTACTGCTTGTCCCAAGTGTAGGGCGAGCCGTGGTGCATAATGCACTCGTCAAAGCGGGGATCGCGGTTGTCGTACGGGTGTTGCTCGTCGTACATCGTGTTCTCCGGGTTGAAATTGGGTTGAAGATGATATTGGTCGGCATAAGGATTGGCCAGATCAAGCACCGGAACACCGTCTTTTGTTTCATAGGCGTCCACCATCTCCTGTGTAGGGCAGGTGCCTGCATGGGCGATGTCGGTGTGCCTTGAACCCACATAATTGTTAGTAGGGCCGCCGGAAGCGCCGCCATAAGCGAAAATAGTCTCACGGTCGGTGGGGCTTGGTGCAGCCCAGGAAAGGTTGGTGTTGCAGTAATACTCGCGGTATGCGTTTGCATCACCGGTGCCGTACACCTGCGTATTGGAGCAGGTGGTATAAAGCTCGAACCCGTGCTCGCGAAGCAGCTCCAGGGTGCGCTTGTTCATCTGATATGCCTCTTCCCAATAGTCCTTGCCGTTGTTGAACAGGGGGCTGGCCAGCCACATAAGAGAGGTGGCCTTGATGCACCAGGCAAGGGACTTGGTCATACGGGTGGCCTGGTTGCCGGCATTGGCGCGCCAGGGAAGATCGTCTATTGCAAGGCCGCGGTCGCAGTCGGCTATGATCCAGCGGACATAGTCTTCTGCGGGAACCCTGCGGAGATCGGTGTATTTATCGGTGAGTTCGGTGACATAGCGCAGATATTCAGGATTGCCGTCTGCGGGATCGACACCGTCTTCATTATAGAGATAGAGCGGTCCGTACTCTTTGAAGAGTTCAAACATGTAATATGCGCGGGCCACATAGGCATCGGCAAGCATACGCCTGCGGCTGGCCTCGTTCTGCACGGGAGTTTCGGGCAGCACAATATAATGCAGGAACATATTCAGGTTGCGGATACGCGCCAGCATAGGGCCGTAGAGGTTGCGGGCTCCGGGCCAGCCGGCGGTGGAGGAGAAGTTACCGGAATAAACCCTGTAAGACGATCCGCCTGTGCCGTCCAGAGAACTCCAGCCTTCGTCAGTAAAGCTCCATAGAGGTTCTCCTCCAAATACCCAGCCCAGTCCGGGGTATCCGCCCAGGTTGTTGTTGAGCCATCCTTCGACGTAGTTAACATCTTGCCAGATGTCTTCGAACTGCAGGTCGCCGGTGTCCTGCTTCTCCATCCAGTCGGATATCTTCTGGCAACCGCCCAAAAGCAGCGCCATTGTCACCAAAGAGAGAATGTATATCTTTTTCATAGTGCGATCCGTTTAGAATTTGATGTCAAGCTGCAGGGTGTAAGTCCTGGTCAAAGGGTAGGAGATAGAGCTGCCGCTGGTCTCGGCATCCACAGCCTTAACTCTCTGGGCGTCTATAATGAACACGTTGTTGCCGTACAGGCTCACCATACCGTTGGTTATACCCAGGGTCCTGAACAGTTTGTTCTGCGGAATGGAATAGGAGAGCTGCACGTTCTTGAGTCGCATATAAGCACGGTTGTTGATAAAGAAGTCGTTGGCCCTCAAAGAAGTGTTGGAGCGGGTCGAGAGTGCCGGATATTCGATTTTCTCTCCGTTGGCAAAACGCTCTTTGGTCCAGGCGCGGAGGTGGTAGTCGGTGAAGGTACCGGCGTTGCCAAGCTCTGAAACACCGAGGCCCATACGATAGGCCGACACATCTGCCATACCGTTGAACTGTGCGGATATGCTGAAGCGGCGGTACTGCACGCCGATGTTGAAACCGTAGGTGATGGTGGGCACGGAGCTCTTCTTGATAGGCACCAGGTCGCGGTCGTCTATGTGGCCGTCTTCGTTGGCGTCGACATACATAAAGTCACCCAGACGGGGAGTTCCGATGTCGTACATCTCGGTGGCCCTTTCAAGCTCTTCCTCTGTGTTGATGTAACCGTTGTGGTTCAAAGTGTTTTCGTAGTCGATAGCAAGACCCCAAAGCTGGCCGGGCATAAAGCCTTCGGTGCGCTTGCGGTATTTGTAGCTCTCGTCCAGAAGCACCTCGTCGCAGTAGATGACCTTGGCGCGGGCATAAGAGAACTGTCCGCCGGCGCTCATCTTGAACTTGCGGGTGAATTCCTTGCGCCAGTGGCCCTCAATCTCGAAACCGTGGTTTTCTGTTTTACCAAGGTTCTGCCTGGGGATGTTGCTGGCGGGGATACCGCTGGCAACCGGCATAGAAGCGGGGAGATACAAACGGTTGTTGCACCTCTCGAAGAAGACATCCACCTTACCGGTGAAATTCTTGAGGAAGGCGAAGTCTACCGCATAGTTCTGCTTGAGCACGGTCTCCCAGGATACGTCGGGGTTGCCCAGATAGTCAATGGCGACTCCGCCGCCCTTGTCCAGGGTGCCGGAAACACCGCCGGCATTTTTACTTACCGTGGTATAATACATAAAGCGTTCGCTGCCCAGCTTGTCGTTACCCACAAGACCTATGGATGCGCGGAACTTGAGCACATCCAGCCAGCGGACGTTTTTCATAAAGTCTTCGTTGGTCACAACCCAACCTGCAGAGAATGCGGGGAAGAAACCGAAACGCTTCTTGGGGTGGAACTGCTCGGAGCCGTTGTAGCCGGCGTCGAACTCTGCCAGATATTTGGTTTTGTAGTTCCAGGTCACACGGCCGGAAATACCTGCAAACTTATAGGGGAGCGAAGTGCGCACGGCGTTGAGCTTGTGCATCACGTTGCTCATCTTGGTCTCGCTCTGGGCGAAGACCATAG
The DNA here is from genome assembly GCA_016290415.1 of Bacteroidales bacterium. Taxonomy (GTDB): domain Bacteria; phylum Bacteroidota; class Bacteroidia; order Bacteroidales; family UBA932; genus Equibacterium. The sequence goes on along the minus strand of JAEETP010000001.1, from coordinate 24,635 downwards.
CTCCGATGGCGTGGTCGCCGAACTGCTGGTCGTAGTTCATGCGGAAGTGCAGCTGGAGCATCTGGTTACCGGCAACGCCGCGCTCGCTGAGCTTGAATGTCTCGTTGGCGTTGCGGACGGTGGCGATGTAGTATGATTTCTCGCCCGGGTTCCTGGCCTGATAATAAGAATAGGCGTCGTAGCCCTGCAGCGTACCGCCCTGTCCGGAAGCCATAAAGTCGTTGTAGGCAACATTGGCGGACATTGTCAAACCCTTGATGAGCTTACTGAAATCGTAGGTTACAGTTGCCTGGGACAGGAGGCTGAAGCTGGTGTTTCTGTAGTAACCGGAACGGTTCACAATGGCCCACGCAGAAGTCGAATTGGAGTTCTGACGGGCAACCACCACTCCTGCGGGGACCTCATTGCCTTCCGAATCCAGGAAGCCGGCCATGGTAAGAGGACCGGGGTTGGTGGGAGGCGTCTCCATTGCGGTGTCAAACACACCTGTACCGCCGGCAGGCTGGTTGGTGCGCTGATAATAGATAGAGAGGGTGAGGGATACCATCAGCCTCTCGTTGAGGTTGAAGTCAAAGTTGTTACGCAGAGTGTAGCGCATCATATTGAACTGCGCGTTGTAGCCCAGCGTCTTTCTGGGGAGGATCTTGGTGTTACCGTCCTGATAGATGATGTTGGCGCTGGAGAAGTATCTGGTTTTCTTGCTACCGCCGGAGATGTTGAGGTTGACACGCTCCATAGGGGCAAACTTGGCGATGGCTTCCTTGTACATATTTCTGTTGGGGAAGAACGGGTCGCCGCTCTGCTCGCGGAATTTAGCAATCTGATAGTCTGTGAAGTCGGGGCCCTGGCCGTCGTTGTAGCGGGCCTGGTTGCGCAGTGCGGCGTGCTCCCACGAATTCACCCTTGTCCAGGGGAAGTGCAGGGACTGCACGCTGGTGGTGACCTGTGCGTCGAGCACCGTCTTGCCGGCATCGCCTCGGCGGGTGGTGATCAGGATGACACCGTTGGCGCCGCGGGTACCGAAGATGGCGGTGGAGGCGGCATCCTTGAGGATGGTTACGCTGGCCACCTCGTTCACGTCCAGCATACCGAGCTTGTCGGCCTGACCGTCACTGGGCACACCGTCGATGAGCAGCAGCGGGGTGTTGTCGGAAGCTGTACCCTGGCCGCGGAGGTAAACGGTCACGTCGTCACGACCGGGCTGGCCGCTCTCCTGGATGGTGGTAAGACCAGCCATACGGCCTGCAAGGGCGTTGGCAAAGTTGGGGACCTGTGTCTCAATGAGTTCCTCGTTTGTCACGGTCTCGATGGCGCCGGTCACCGTAATCTTTTTCTGGTGTCCGTAGGCCACCGCAACGGCCGCATCAAGCTTCTGCTTGTCCTCTTCGAGGTACACGTTGATTTTAGCCTTGTTTCCGATGGAAACCTTTTTTGTGACATAACCCACAAACGAAACTTCCACTACTGAACCTGCGGGGACCCTGGTGAGGACGATGGTACCGTCGGCATCTGTAGAGCCGCCGATGGTCTTGTCCACGACGCGTACGTTAGCGCCGGGCACCGGACCCTGGTTGTCAGTAACGGTTACAGTGACTGTGCGCCCCTGAAGCTGTTGCGCCTTTGCGGCGAAGTTGCCGGCAAATGCAAAAAGCATTGCAAGCATCATCAGCGGTGCACGCAGAGATGATAATTTCATATTGCTTTTCTCTTAATTTTTTCGGTCACAGGCCACTTCAGGCCATAATTCCTACAAAGTTAAGAGTAATTTGGCAAATATGAAACACCCCGAAAGGAAAACTTTTATAAAATATGTGCTGCGAGGTACTGTGCAATGTGCACTGCGTTGGTGGCGGCACCAATGCGCAGATTGTCGGCAACTACCCACATATTCAGGCAGTTGGGGGCTGAAAAATCGCGGCGCAGACGCCCCACGAACACCTCGTTGCGGCCAAATGCATACAGCGGCATAGGATACTCGTTTTTAGACGGGTCGTCTTTGAGCACGCATCCGGGTGCCTTGCCGTCGCGGAAAATGGCCTTGACGTCGTCCAGGTCGTAGTCTTTCTCGAACTCGACATTTACCGCCTCGCTGTGGCCTCCGGTAACGGGAACACGCACGGTGGTGGCGGTGACCTTGATGCCCTCGTCGCCAAAGATCTTGACCGTCTCGTTGGTCATCTTCATCTCCTCTTTTGTGTAGCCGTTGTCCAGGAACACGTCAATGTGGGGGATTACGTTGCGGTCTATCTGGTAAGGATATGCGTTGGGAAGGTCCTGGGCCTGCTCTCCGCGCTCGCGCAGCATCTGGTGGATACCCTTCATACCGCTGCCGGTAACGCTCTGGTAGGTGGATACAACCACTCTTTTGATTTTATAACGCTCGTGAAGCGGAGCCAGCGCCAGCACCATTTGTATGGTGGAGCAGTTGGGGTTGGCGATAATCATATCGTCTTTGGTGAGCACACCTCCGTTGATTTCGGGAACCACCAGCTTTTTGGTGGGGTCCATACGCCACTGGGACGAGTTGTCCACCACGCGGCAGCCGGCTTCGGCAAACTTGGGGGCCCACTCTTTGCTCACGCCCGCTCCGGCAGAGAAGATGGCGATGTCGGGTTTGGCTGCAACGCCGTCGGCCAGGGAAACAACCGTCCACTCTTTGCCGCCGAAAGAGACTTTTTTGCCCACCGAGCGCTCGGATGCGCACGGAACCAATTCGCTCACGGGAAAGTTGACCTCGCCCAGAACTTCAATCATCTTGCTGCCCACCAGACCGGTGGCGCCTACTACTGCTACCTTGAACGTTTTCATAGATTCAGAATATGTCAAAATGTTTCTTAATGCAATTTGAGATTTGTTCGTGTTCCAACAGGAATCCGTCGTGGCCAAAGTCAGAGGAGATGACCTCCAATGCGGCCCCGGGGATGCCGTCGGCCATACGCACGCTCTCCTTCACGGGGAACAGGATGTCGCTGTCAATGCCTATGCAAAGGGTTTTGGCGGTGATGCCAGCCAGCGCCTTTTCCACCCCGCCGCGGCCGCGGCCGATGTTGTGGGTGTCGACGCCCAGCGTGAGATTATAATAGGAATAAGCGTCAAAGCGGGCGCAGAGTTTCTGCCCCTGATACTGCTGATACGACACGGCGCGATGGGCCGTCATAAAGTCGGGGTTGGATTCGGACTGAGTCCGGCAGTAGCCCTCGTAGTTGCGGTAGGTGGTCAGCGCCATACTGCGTGCCGCCGCCAGTCCGTCGAGGCCTCCGCGCGCGTCCTTGCTTTGGTCAAAGGTAGGGTCGGCCTTGATGGCCATACGCTGCGCCTCCAGGGTGGCTGTGCACCAGGGGCTCACAATGGCGCTGGTGGCTATCAGGCAGAGGTTTTTGATACGGCCGGGGTTGCCGGCTGCCCACTCCACGCTCTGGAAACCGCCGTTGCTGCCGCCCACCAGAAAGTCAATCTGCTCTATGCCCAGGTGCTCGCACAGGAGTTCGTGAGCGTGGGTCAGGTCGCGGATGGTTATCAGCGGAAAGTTGCCCAGCGGCGCCTTGGGGTAGGTTGTGGGGCCGGTGGTGCCATAGCAGCTGCCAATGATGTTGGCGCAAACTATGTAATACTTGTCGGTGTCGAACAGCAGCCCCTTGCCCACCAGGGTGTCCCACCACTCCTCGGGGTTGGAGTTTGCGGTGAGGGCGTGGCATATCCACACCACCGGACGGTCGCCTTTCTGCTCGCAAGAAGTGTGGTAACAGATAGAAAGGCCGTCCAGCGAACCGCCAGCCTCAAGGCTGAACGGCTGCTCGTATGTGAATACGTGTCTCAACATAGGATTGGCAAAGGTATCTTATTTTTTTTAACTATGAAATAATGTGTGCAGGGAGCGTTGTGGCCAACAAAAAAGGCCAACTTAAAAAGTTGACCTTTTCTGCAGGTTATAGTTTTAAACTTTATTTAATCTTGGCAAATTCGATATCGTCAGCAGCCTTCTTGATAAGTTCTGCAGACTGTTTGATTTTTGCAAGTTCTGCCTTTGCAGCAGCGGCTTTGCCCTGGCGTGCGGCAATCACTGCGCGCAGGTAAGCGCCAAGCTCGGTGGTATCGTCCTTCAGCAGGCTGGCAGCCTTGGTCAGGTCACCGTTCAGGATGTAAGCCAGAGGCTCGTTAACGTCACCGGTGCCGGCAAGTTTCTTGGCAGCAGCTGCGTAGTTGCCTTCGAGGATGTCCAGAGTACCGAGGTTGGCCTTGCTGGCATTGTCGCCGTCCTTTGCAAAGAATTCGGCAGCCTTCCTTACATCGCCGTCGCGAAGAGCAAGCACGCCGCGGAGGTTGTTGAGGCCCTCGATGTTCTTGTCAGTGACTTTCTTGAGGATAGCTTCTGCCTTCTCTTCCTTGCCCTGATCCATATAGATACAGGCGGTGTTGAGTTTAGCGCGGTCACTGTCATATTTGTTGATGGCGTGACGGTAGATGTCCAGTTTGGCGGCATCGCTGTCGGTTAGGGTAGCGCTGCGCAGCAGAGCCTCCTCGTCCAGCACGTTGATGTTCTCCTCTACAAGCTGCATCAGCTCTTCGGGTGTGTAGTTCTGGAACTCTACGTTGGTCACAAAACGTGCACGGCGCAGTTCGGGGAGAACGTCCTTTGCAAGGGTGCCGTATACGCTGGACATATTCTTGATTTCACGCTCGCGGACGTCGGGGTCGCTGTACATAGAGAGGACGCGGAGAATGAGGTCCTTGTCTTCGATGTTGGAGTTGTTGACCAACTCCTGGAAGCCTTCCCAGTCCTCACCGATGCTCTGGGTGGAAACGCCGCCGGTGGTGAGTTTCTTGGAAACCTGCTTGAAAGCCTGGTTTGCAGAGCGCATACGCTCGTTGGAAAGGGTGTTGTTGCGCTTCTCGGGACCATCGGGAGATGCATAGGCAATGATGTCGGTGCCGGTGATGGTGCGGCGGCTGTCGTTCATCACGTCCTTGACGCCGGTCTTGTATTCCTTGATGGACTCGGAAGTAAGCTGGTTGGAACGTACGTTTGCGCTGTTGATGAGATAGAGGATCTGAGCCTCAACCTCTTCGGGGACGATTTCCTGGTAAGCGTCAGCTGCGGGAGCGTAAGCACCGGTGCTGCGGGCAAGCTTGTAGGTGGTGTTGGCACCGTCTGCAATCTTGATGTCCTCGGGGAATGCCCAGGATTTCTTTTTATACTTAACTACTGCGCGGCCTACGAGCTCGGATTTCTCCATACCCTTTACATAAGGGAAATGTACGTGCTCGGTGATGCTTGCACCGCCGTTGGCAACAGTCTTGAAGTTGTCCATAACCTTCTCGCCCTGATAAACGAAAGGCTCGCCGGCAACTTCCTGGCCGTCAAACTTCATAACGGGAGTCACCTCAAGGATGGCTTTTTTGTGGAAATATTTCTCGGGGAAAGTGACAGTGACATCAGCGTCGATGTTGTCAGCGATAACTTCCAGAACCTCGGGGTTGCATTCAACCTTTACAAGGTCGGCAAGTTCAGCCATTTTGGCAACCTTGTTGCAGGAAACAAGTGCCATCAAGGCCATTACAAAAACTAATGTTTTTTTCATTTTTTGTTGGATTTATTTGATTGTTAATTTCAATAGCCGTATTTGGGGCAAATATAGCAATTATAAAAAACAAGTGAAGAAAAAATTGTAAATTCGCAGCTATGAATCACGAGGCGATAAAACAGAGATTCGGCATTATAGGAGATTCGGCCGCGCTGGACAATGCCATAAGCATTGCCCTGCAGGTGGCCAAGACCGACCTGTCGGTGCTGGTAACCGGCGAGAGCGGCGTGGGCAAGGAGTTCATACCCCAGATTATCCATTTCAACAGCCCCCGCAAGCACAATGTATACCTGTCGATAAACTGCGGCGCAATACCGGAAGGGACCATAGATTCCGAGCTGTTCGGTCACGAAAAAGGGGCCTTTACAGGCGCCACCGAGACTCGCAAGGGTTATTTTGAAGAGGCCGACGGCGGCACCCTGTTCCTGGACGAGGTGGCCGAGCTGCCGCTGCCCACCCAGGCCCGCCTGCTGCGCGTGCTCCAGTCGGGTGAATTTATCAAGGTAGGCTCTTCCAAGGTGCAGAAGACCAATGTGCGGGTGGTGGCCGCCACCAACATCGATCTTCGCCGCGCCATAGAGGCGGGGCGTTTCCGCGAAGATCTCTATTTCCGCCTTAACACGGTGCCCATCCGGATGCCGGCCCTGCGCGACCGCAAGGGCGATATCCATATGCTTTTCCGCAAGTTCGCCCTGGACTTCGCTTCAAGGTATATGATGCCGGCGGTGCGGCTCACCCCCGACGCCGTGGAGCGGCTGGAAAGTTATGGCTGGCCGGGCAACGTGCGTGAGCTCAAGAGTGTGGCAGAGCGCATTTCGGTGATGGAGACGGAGCGCACGATAGACAGTCACACTTTGGCAAAATATCTGCAGAACGACCTTAACGTGTCTCTGCCGGCGCTGGCCGGAAGCGCTGCGGCAGATTATATGAGCGACCGCGACATCATCTTCAAGATGATAATGCAGCTCAAGCAGGAGATAGAGGCGCTAAAAGAGCGGCTGGAGGCGATGCCCGACAAGGGTATTCCGGCAAACAGGTATGTGTCGCCCGACGGCGGCCTGCTGGTGACCGAGCCCCGCGAGGTGGAGGACCACACCTACGATGTGGAAGAGCAGGCGGCGCAGGAGGTTCATCACGAGCAGGAGGGCGCTACCCTTTCTATCGTGGACAACAATTCTGAGCTGATAGCCAAGGCTCTGGAAAAATATCACGGCAACCGCAAGCTGGCGGCGGCCGAACTTGGAATATCAGAGCGTACGCTCTATCGTAAAATAAAGGCGCTGGGACTATGAAACAATATATAAAATCAGCGATAATCGCCGTCGCTATGGCTTTGAGCCTGACCGGCTGCGGCATTTATTCATTCTCCGGGACATCCATCCGCCCCGACGTGCACACCATCACCATAGAGCCGGTGCTCAATAATTCGATGAAGGTGAACCCCGCTCTGGCCAACGACCTCAGCGAGGCGCTCAAGGACAAGTTCAAGAAGCTTACCAGCCTGGAGCAGGTAGAAATGGACGGCGACCTGGTGCTGGTGGTCACCGTGGAGTCGTATGACGTCAAGGCTCAGGGTATCGCCAAAGACGAGACGCCGGCGCAGAACCGCCTGACTGTGACCTGCAAGGCCACTTTCGAGAATGTAAAGCATCCGGAAGAGAATTTCGAGAAGAAATCGTTTGCCGCATATCAGGACTATGACGCCGACCTGACGCTGGACGAGGTGGAGTCAAGCCTGTGCGACCAGATTATCGAGACCCTCGTAGAGGACATATTCAATGCCTCGGTGGCGCAGTGGTAAAGTTATTTTGCTTAATCGCAAAAAATTAACTTACTTTGCACCCCCTAAATAGAAAAGAAACAAATAATTAACATCAATATGCAAGCTCTTTACATCACCATTTCGGTAATTATCGTGGTAGCAAGCGTGCTTCTCACCCTCATCGTGCTTGTCCAGAATTCCAAGGGCGGCGGCCTCGCAGCCAACTTTGCCGCAGGCAACACCACTTTTGGCGTTCGTCAGACTGCAGACTTCCTGGAGAAGACCACCTGGGTGCTGGCAGCTATCGTTCTGGTGCTTTGCGTAGCAGCTACATTCTTCACCCCCAAGGCTAGCAAGGGTGCTGCTTCCAGCATCGAGAATCAGATCCAGACCGCTCCCGCAACCGAAGGCGAGCCCGCTCTCCCCGCTGACAACGTGATCACCATCCCCGCAGAGGGTGGCGAAGTTGCAGCTCCCGCAGAGACCCCCGCCGAGTAATCGCTCACGGTTCTTACCGTAAAAAACCCGCCTGTGTGGCGGGTTTTTTTGTTGCCGAAGTTCTCGTTTCCTCAGAAGCACGAGCGATACAGCGTAGAAAAAGCTTCGCGCAGGGAACAGGGGTTCTATGTTCTCCCTGGCCCGGAGCGAAGCTTTTTCGAAGCCTAGCGAGGGCTTCTGCGGCAGCGAAGGCGCAAACAAAAAAGCTGACCCCAGCAGGAGTCAGCTTTTCAGCTTGAGTTAAACGGTCTGTTTACTCGGCGTCGTTGCGACGGCCACGGCGCTCGCCACCACGGCGCTCGCCACGTTCGCCACCGCGACGGTCGTCACGACGACCGCCACGACGCTCGCCACCGCGGCGCTCACCTGCATTGTTGGCAGCAGCTACGCCTGCGTTGGGGCTGAGGTCACGTTTGCCATAGACCTCACCGTTGCAGATCCAAACCTTGATACCAAGCACACCGACTTTGGTGTGAGCCTCTGCAAGAGCGTAGTCGATGTCTGCACGGAAAGTGTGCAGAGGGGTACGACCCTCTTTGTAGAGTTCGTTGCGGGCCATCTCGGCTCCACCTACGCGGCCGCTGATGAGCACCTTGATGCCCTCTGCGCCGGCGCGCATTGTAGAAGCGACAGCCATCTTGATGGCGCGGCGATATGATACGCGGCCTTCGATCTGGCGTGCGATGTTGTTGGCAACGATGTTGGCGTCAGCTTCGGGACGCTTAACCTCGTAGATATTGATCTGGACGTCCTTTCCGCAGATCTTCTTCACCTCGCCCTTGAGGGTCTCCAGCTCCTGGCCGTTCTTGCCCACGATGATACCGGGACGTGCAGTGTGGATGCTGATGGTGATGACCTTCATAGTGCGCTCGATGATGATGCGGCTTACAGAAGCCTTCTGCAGACGTGCGTCAAGATACTCGCGGATCTTAGCATCGTCTTTGATGCGCTCGGGGTAGTTACCGCACCAGTTGGAGTCCCAACCACGGGTGATACCTATACGGTTGCTGATAGGATTAGTTTTCTGTCCCATAATTATGCCTCCTCCTTAGCGGGTTGATTTTTGGTACCGAGTACGATAGTAACGTGGTTGCTGCGCTTGCGGATGCGACCGGCACGGCCCTGAGGGCAGGGACGGATGCGCTTCAAGGTGCGACCTTCGTCTACCATAATGGTCTGAATGCAAACATTGCCGTTTTCCAGCTCTTTGCGGTTGTCCTCGTTCTTGGCTTCCCAGTTGGCGATGGCGCTGCGCACGAGCTTACTGAGCCTTGTTGCGGGCTCCTTCTTTGAATACTTAAGGATATCCAAAGCGTTGTTGACCTCCTTGCCGCGGATGATGTCTGCTACCAGACGCATCTTGCGGGGCGAGGTGGGAACATCGTTCAGCTTAGCGATAGCTGTACGACTCTTTATTTCTTTAAGCCTTTCGGCCATTTCTCTTTTTCGAGCTCCCATAGTAATTATTTATTAACGATTACCACTGTGACCCCTGAATGTACGTGTCGGAGCAAACTCGCCGAGTTTGTGGCCAACCATATTCTCAGTGACGTATACCGGAATAAATTTGTTTCCGTTGTGCACTGCGATCGTGTGACCTACAAAATCAGGAGAAATCATGCTGGAACGCGACCAGGTCTTGATTACTTCTTTTTTCATTGTCCCTTCATTCATAGCGATGACTCTCTTCTCGAGTGCCTCCTGAATGTACGGACCTTTTCTAAGTGAACGACTCATAATTTCCTAATTTATTCCGTTATTATTTCTTTTTCCTTTCGATGATGAACTTGTTGGAAGTCTTCTTAGGATTGCGAGTCTTGTAACCCTTGGCGATGAGACCCTTGCGAGAACGAGGGTGACCACCGGATGCACGGCCTTCACCACCACCCATCGGGTGATCTACAGGGTTCATAACGACACCGCGGTTGCGAGGACGGCGACCCATCCAGCGTACGCGGCCTGCCTTTCCGTGAGACTCCAGGTTGTGATCTGTGTTGGACACTGTGCCTACGGTTGCGCGGCAGGTTACCAGCACCATACGGGTCTCACCCGAAGGGAGACGGAGGATAGCGTGGTTGCCTTCGCGTGCGGTAAGCTGAGCGTAAGTGCCGGCGGAACGTGCCATAGCGGCGCCGCAGCCGGGACGGAGCTCGATGCAGTGAACCAGAGTTCCGAGAGGAATTTCTGCCAACGGAAGAGTGTTACCTATTTCAGGGGCGACACCGCTGCCGGAAGCGATTTTCTGTCCGACTTTGATGCCGTTAGGAGCGATGATGTAACGTTTTTCACCATCTTCATAAACTACCAGCGCAATGCGTGCAGTGCGGTTGGGATCGTATTCGATGGTCTTGACGGTTGCTGTGTATTTATCCTTGTCGCGGAGGAAGTCGATGACGCGGTACATCTGCTTGTGACCGCCGCCAAGATAGCGCATAGTCATCTTACCCTGGTTGTTGCGGCCGCCGGATTTGCGGAGGGGCTTCAACAGGGACTTCTCGGGAGTTGTGCAAGTGATTTCTTCGAAGGTGCTGATCACCTTATTTCTTTGACCCGGAGTTGCCGGTTTGAATTTACGTACTGCCATAGCTTCAGATCAATTAAACGTTAGCGTAGAAATCTATCTTGTCATCCTTTGCCAAAGTCACATAAGCTTTCTTATAGTGATTGGTGCGACCGGTCAGCAAACCGGCTTTGGTGTAACGGCTTTTAGCTTTGCCGTGATAGTTTGCAGTATTGACACTCAATACAGAAACATTGTAAGTCTGCTCGACCGCCTGTTTGATTTCTACCTTATTGGCATTGCGGTCAACTATAAAACCGTAACGGTTCAACTTATCGCCTTGAGCCGTCATTTTCTCGGTTACGATTGGCTTAATCAGTATACCCATTGCTTTGGATTATTTTTGTCTTTCTGCAATGATATCCTGGACGCCGTCAACCATCACCAGATGATTTGCATTCATAATGGTGTAGGTGTTGATTTCGTCAACGGTGATGACTTTCACCTCAGGAAGGTTGCGAGACGATAAGAAAATATTGTTCGAATTCTCGGGAAGGATGACCAGGGTCTTGCGGCCGTTAGCCTTGAGTGCATCAAGAATCTTGATGAAGTCTTTGGTCTTGGGTGCATCCATTGCAAAAGGCTCAACCATAGTGATGGCTTCTTCCTGTGCCTTATAGGTGAAGGCAGAGTTGCGTGCCAGCTGTTTGAGCTTTTTGTTGAGTTTGAAACGATAATCGCGGGGCTGGGGACCAAAGATACGGCCACCACCTACATAGATACCGGCCTTGATGGAACCGTGGCGTGCGCCACCGCCGCCTTTCTGGCGACCCATCTTCTTGGTGCTGTGTGCGATTTCGCTGCGGTCTTTGCTCTTGTGTGTGCCCTGACGCTGATTTGCAAGGTACTGCTTAACGTCAAGATAGATAGCGTGATCGTTGGGCTCGATGCCAAAGATTGCGTCATCAAGAACGACTTCTTTTCCAGAAGCGGTTCCGTCGATTTTATAAACTGACAGTTTCATACGTTAAGCCTCCAATGTTACATAAGACCCCTTGGCTCCGGGAATAGAACCTTTAACTACGATAAGATTGTTTTCAGGAATAACTTTGACAACCTGAAGGTTGAGAACCTTAACGCGGTCACATCCCATATGACCACCCATTCTCATACCGGGGAAGACACGGCTAGGCCAAGACGATGCACCCAGTGAACCGGGCTTGCGAAGTCTGTTGTGCTGACCGTGAGTCTGTCCGCCAACACCGGCGAATCCGGGGCGCTTAACTACGCCCTGGAAACCTTTACCTTTAGAGGTGCCGGTAACGTCGACCCATTCTACAGATGCGAGATCTGCGACGGTGATAGTGTCTCCCAATTTGAGGGAATCAATGTCGAAGGACTTGAATTCCACCAATTTGCGCTTGGGAGTGGTTCCTGCCTTTTCAAAATGGCCCTTAAGAGCCTTGCTGGTGTGTTTCTCTGAAATTTCGTCATAGGCAAGCTGTACAGCGGCATAACCATCTTTCTCTACTGTACGAATTTGCGTAACAACACACGGACCAGCCTCAATTACGGTGCACGGTACGTTGATACCGTTAGCATCGAATACGGAAGTCATTCCGACTTTCTTTCCAATTAATCCAGGCATTGTAGATAATTTGGTGTAAATGAATTAGTTGTATAAATCCGCGCATTTTTTGCGGGCTGCAAATATACAACTAATTTCCAAATTATCAACAAGTTTTTGAACAATTAACGGAAATAAATGGCATACCCGCCGGCGGGGAGGGTGAGGGTTTGGCGGCCGCGGACTTTTTCGCCGGAGAAGAGTTCGGTGAAGGTGCCTTTCAGGGGCAGGGTAATCTCGGCGGGTTCGGTGCCGAAGTTGACGGCTGTTACCACCTTGTTGCCGCATTTGGTGCGGCAGAAGGCGAATGCTCCGTCGGGAGCGGGAATCTCGGCATATTTGCCGCCGCGTTCGCCGGCATCCAGTGCGGGATTGTTATGCTTGAGACTGATGAGTTTCTTGTAGAATTCGGTGAATTCGTTGGCACTCCAGTCTTCTATGGGATCCTTCTCGAAGAATTGCAGGCGGCGGCTAAGACCGATTTCCTGGCCGGAATAAACCAGCGGCTGGCTTTTGGGCAGGGTGAAGCAGAGCACGGCGCCGGCTTTTGCACAGTCGCCCATACGCTCGAATTCGGTGCCGTTCCACGAGTTTTCATCGTGGTTGCTGGTGAAGGTCAGGCGGAAGGCCGATTCGGGATAATTGGCCGCATCGCGCTCCAGATAGGCGCGCAGTTCGTCAAAGGTCTTTTGCCCGGCGGCGATTTCGTTAAGCAGATGGTGCAGCTCCCAGGCGTATGTGGCGTCGAAGGTGCTGTCGGCGTCGGCCAGGTTGGTGCGCTCTGCCTCTGCCAGGAAGTATGCTTCGGGATAGTCGGCATTCATACCCGGCATTGCGCCCTGCCAGAATTCGGCGGGCATTTCACCGGCGGCGTCGCAGCGGAAGCCGTCCACGCCCTTGTCCAGCCAGAAACGCATACATTCTTCCTGGGCGGCCCATACCTCGCGGCACTCATAGTTGAGGCTGCGGGTGTCGGTCCAGTCATATTCCCAGATGGCGTTGCCCAGAGAGTCGCGCTCGTAGAAATCGGCGGGTTTGGTGGTCATCCAGATGTGGTCGGGGGCCGTCTGGTTGGCAACCCAGTCCAGGATCACCTTGAAGCCCTGCTCGTGCGCTGCGGCCAGCAGACGGTCAAAGTCTTCCATAGTGCCGAACTCGGGATTTACCTTGCAGTAATCGCTGATGGCATAATAAGAGCCCAGGGTGCCCTTGCGCCCCTCCACACCTATTTCATACATAGGCATCAGCCAGAGAATGTCCACGCCCAGCTCCTTGAGGCGGGGCAACTGTGCCTGGACGCCCGCAAACGAGCTCTCGGGGGAATATTGGCGCACGTTTACTTCGTACATTACGGAGTTGTAGCTCCACTCGGGGTGCACGGCCGGCTTCTCTTTGGGGCAGCAGGCTGCTATTGCGGCGACGGCCGCCATCAGGATGATTATCTTTTTCATAGGTAGGGATATTATCGGTTATTGAAGGAATACTACAGAGGAAGATGCGCCAAGGGTCACGGTGCTGCCGGACACCGACACGCTGCCCAGCGAAACGACCTGCTTGTCCAGCTTGTCTGAAGGCAGGTCCAGAGTCTTTTCGGAAGAGCCGACATTGTGCAGCACAAGGGCCTTTTCGCCGTTGGATGCGGTCATATACCAGACGGCGATGCTGCCGTCAAGAGTGTTGCTGTCGTTGTATTTGGCGTGGGCCGACATCTTGCCGTCGGAGAGGGCTTTGCAGGTGTTGCGCGCCCGGGTCCAATTGAAATAGGTCACCAGCAGCGACTCTTTGTCGGTTTTCTGTTTCTCCACAGAAATGCCGTCCTTTAACAAATCGTAGTCGAGGTGGCCTCCCAGATCGCCGGTGGCGGCAGTTGCAGCCTTGTCCCAAACAATGGGGGTGCGCACCAGCTCGTCTCGGCCGCCCTCGTCTCCGTCCTTGCCCCAGTAGCCTAGCTCTTCGCCCTGGTAGATATACGGCTCGCCTTCGGCGGTAAGCAAGAATGCCGCGGCCTGTTTCATCTTGGATATATCACGCCCAAGGACGGTGGCGGCGCGGGTCTCGTCGTGGTTGGTGAGTTTGGTGGCGGCTATGGCATTGCTGCGGTTGGCGTTATACAGCTTTCTGTAGCTCATCAGATCCTTGCAGAAGTAGCAGCCGGTGCGCTGGTTCAGAACCCATTTCAGCCGCTCCCAGAAGTCGAATTCAAAATTTGCGGGAAGGGCTTTGTAGTAGGGTGCAACGCTTGCGGCATCCATCCAGCACTCTGCCACCATATAGAAATCTTCGTTATGCGTTTTGCGGTAGGAGGCGTTGCAGCGGTCGTACCATTTGCCAAGGAAAGCGACGTTGGCGGCGTTGTTGAAGGAATTCATACCGCCGTAGATGTGCTTGACGGCATCTAGCCTGAGGCCGTCGATGCCCAGGGCAATCCATTTGTCCACGGTTTCGGCCAGGGCTATAAACGGGGCGGATGTCTCTGCCGTGGCGGCCGCGCCGTAGTTGAGGTCGGGCATCCAGCTGCCAAAGGCACCCATAAAATAAACGGTGCTGGTGTTGACATTGGTAAGGTCAAAGCGATACCGTCCGTTTCCTGAAAAATAAATATCGCTGCCCTCTGCCATAAGGTTGACGGGCACGCCTTCTGTAGCCGTAAAGTCCTGCTGAGCAGCGCCAAATTTGGAGCCGGCGTTCCAGGTTGAATTCTTTCTGACAAGAAATCCTGTCTTGCCGCTGACGTTCATAACGGTGTAATATGAGCCGTTTCCGCCGTCGGTCAGCTTAACCTCCTTACCGTCCTGTCCCGGCGCCCAGGTCCACAGGTTCCAGCTGGCGTTTCCGCTTCCGGTGACACTCTCTGTGGTGCTGGAGATTGTAAGACGCGGCGAGCCGCTGGTGGTGGCGTGCCACTCGTCTTTATTGTATGAGTAGCCCGAAAGCATAGGGAAAGAACTCCACTCGGAGGCGGGCTTTTCGCTTATCAGATACCAGTTGCGGTAAGGACTGTCGGCGCCCGAAAGGGCCTCTGCAAGCCAGGGGTGGCCCTTGCCGGTATGGTTCAGGACATAGTCCATATATATTTTTATACCCTTGGCGTGTGCAGCATCGATTAAAGCCTTGAAATCGGCCTCGGTGCCGTATTTGGGATTGACGGCGGCGTAGTCAGTGACATCGTAGCCGTGATATGAGTCGGCCGGATGTGCAGGAGAGAGCCAGATTGCAGATACGCCGAGAGCGTCAAGATAGTCAAGTTTGGATTTAATGCCGTTGAAGTCGCCTATCCCGTCGCCGTCGCTGTCGGCAAAGCTGTAAATAAGCAGCTGGTATGTGATATTGCCATGCTTTTCGCCGGATGAGTAGGAAGGAATGACAATGTCATCGGGAATTGGCTGCGGTTGTTTATCGCAAGCGGCTGCCAAGAGCGACACAAAGGCCAGAAAAAGGAATAAGCGCTTCATAGGGCTGTTTTTAAATGGGACCTGCAAGTCCGTATCAGGGGCTTGCAGGCCAAAAAATGTGTAAGAACAGATTATTCTACAGTTGCAGTACCTGCGTTGAAGTCGAGAGTAATCTTCTTGCCGGCTTCGATCTGTACGCGAGCCTGGTCTCCACCTGCACCGCGGTAGGCAATCTTGCCGTCTTCGTAGAAAATGAACTCTGTCTTCCACCAGTCAATCCAGCCAAAGTCGCCTGTTACACCCTCGATGGGAGCTGAAGGCATAACCTTGGAACCGATACGGAGTTCGCCGGCACCGGATGTTGTGATGACCATTTTGTCGCCTTGTGCTACAAACTGCTCGGCATCGTTGAAGTCCCAGCCACCGGTGAATACGGTGCCACCCATACCGCAAACAACAGCGGGGGTAATTTCAACCGTATTTTCGTTACCGTTAACCAATACAGTGTAGAAACCATTCTCTGCAACCCAGCAGTTGCCGTCGTTAACGGTGTAACCCTTTGTGCCATCACCGGTGAAGTCGCCGTTCCATGCCTTCTGGGAGCAGAATTTGAAGCCCTTGGATGCATCGAACCAGCGGGTGCACCAGAAGTAGCCGGGTGCGCCCCAAACGGGAACGAGCTCAACGATAGTCTCTGCGTTCCAGTCCCAGCTATCGCCACCCCACTGTGCACCGTTCATATACATTGTCTCGGGTGCTTTGGATTCTTCGGTGAGGGTAACGGTGTAGGTGAAGTTCTTGTCAAAACCGCCTTGAGCGAGTTTGAAGGTGAGGGTGATGTCATATTTGCCACCCTTGTCAACAACGATGTTGTTGTCGCCCCTGCCCTCACGATTGGCCAGACCCAGTCCGGAACCGGTCTCACCGAGAGAAACTTCTGCTTTAACCTTGCCGGCGTCGTCAAGAGTGACTTTCCAGTAGTTACCGGTAGAGAACTTGAACTCGCCGTTCTTAGCAAGTTCCTGATCCTTGAAGGTGAAAGTAGTACCGTCGTTTGAGAAGGTCGGTTTGGGATCAGAAGAGGTGAAGCCCCAGCCGTTCATGCCGCCGCGAACACCAAAATCGCTTGCGTCGAGCAGGAGGATCTGAGCACCGCCGGCTGCATCGAGATCGCCGGTTTTGTTGATATCGAGTACGATGTGATAAAGACCGGTCTTGGAAACTTTCATTGCGGGAGCTTTGTCCCCCTTTACCATAGCGCCTTTCAGTACAGAAGCGGGGTTATCGCCATAAGCTTCTTCCTCAGGAGTAACGAACTCGGCCAGATTGGCACCATAGCGGCTCTTATTGCCTCCGTCGTTGTAAAGCAGGTAGAACTCTTTGTCAGCTTCGAGTACGATGTACTTCTCGAACATACCGTCGCGAACGGGTTTGCCTTCAACTGCTTCGTTGACGCCGGCAACCATAACGCATTCGGGCTTGATTTCATCGGAACCGGTAGCGGGGCCCGCTACATAGAAACCATTGACGGTCACTTTGTCCCAGTCAATGTCACCATTATTCTTGTTGCAGGATACTGCAAAGAGAGAAACAATGGCAAGAGCAAGTAATAATACTTTCTTCATAATGATTGTTAAAATGTTGATTGGTTGATAAATATTATATTGTTATTGTCTTTAGAAACTTGTCGGATAACCGGGGTTCTGAGTCCATACAGGATTGCCGTTCTCGTCACGAACAGATTTCTCCAACACCTTGTAAGGAATCGGGAACCATTTGCGGTAATCGTCTGTGGCAGTAATGAACTGGACATAATCTGCTTTGTTGAACTTGCCGAAACGGATAAGGTCGCGGCGACGCATGTTCTCCCATGCAAATTCGCGGCCACGCTCGTCAAGTATGCCATCGAGTGTCAATACGTCAGGATATGCTGCCGAGTAGGCCGCAGCGCCATCGGCATCATATGCAAAGGCACGTTTACGGAGTGTCTGGAAATCGGCAGAACCCCATCCGGAAGCACCTGCCCCGCCACGGAGAATAGCCTCTTCTTTCATCCAGAGAACATCTGCATAGCGGAAAAGCACAAAGTCATTCTCGCTGTATTTATACTTTCCAGCCTTGTCTATCTCATATTTGATGTTGCGGGCGCCTTCGAGGTCGGAGGCTTCTGTCAGAGAGGTTACATCCTTAACAATAATAGCATCGGATTCTTCCTCGTCCTTATCCTTGCAAAGATTGCCGGAAGCATCATAGATAGGCCCCAGGAACCAGCCCCACTGCTTGGTGTCGTTGGTACCCTGTCCTTCGTTGCCGGGGCCGCGGACATCGGTGGCGGCAAAACGGTCGATAAAGGACGGTCGAGCACAGAACCCGTTCCAGGGGGTTTCCAGCATCTTGTAGGTCTTTTGATGATTGTAGTTAAGAGTGAGCAGTGCGATACGAAGCTTGTTGAGCATCATACCGTCGCCGCCACTGCGCTCATCGATGTTGGCTTCGCCATTCTCTACAATCACAAAGATGTTCTCCTTTGAAGAAGAATTGTCGATTTTGAAATTGGTGAAGTAATCGGGTTCGATGGAGTAGGAGCCCGCATTGATAATAGCGTCACAGCAGCGTACGCAGTTGGTGTAGAAATCTGCGGCGGAATTGATGGGGGTCGAATAAGGATTGCTGAGCTTGATATTGGCCGGAGTGCAGTCAAATGATTCTGCATTCAGGTACAGGCGGGCCAGCAAGGCATAAGCGAGACCCTGGGTGGCGCGGCCGTAGTTGAGTGCGCGGCTGGCGTCATCTGTAACGGCAGGGAGGTTCGGCGCGTTCTTTTCGAGGCAGTTTACGAGGTGGGACCAAACGTCATACGGCTCCATCAGCGGGTCGCTGGCCTTGTCAACGAACTCCTCGAGATAAGGGATGCGTCCAAAGCAGTCGAACAGCATGTAGTAGTAATAGCTGCGCATCACTTCCAATTCACCGGTATACTGGGCATAGACCTGCTCTGACATCGACGATTTGTAATCGTCAAGAGTCTTGAGCAGTTTGTTGCAAAGTACAGCACCGGCAATGGTGGTGTTCCAGATGTTGCGGAAAGCTCCGCCCATTTCGTTCCAGTTGTGGGTGTTGAGGTTACGCCAATAACCGCCGTCGGCCCAGTCCTTGTCGGGCATGCGGGTAGGGCAGAGACCTTCGTCTGCCGTGAGCGTGACGACGCCCCAGTATCCCCAGTGGTCGTGCAGCCACTTCACCTCTGCATAGCACTGTCCTACGAGCAGGGGTACGTTGGCTTCGTTGGTCATCAGGTCTGCCGTGGTGGGGTTGCCATAGTTTATCTCTTCCAGCATCTTGTCGCATGAGGTTATCAGCGAGAGTGCCAGTACGGTTACAATCGAAATAAGTATCTTTTTCATGATTTCTCCGATTTAAAGATTAGAACAGGCTCAAGTTGACACCGAAAAGTATGGTTGCAACCGGAGGATAGAAAGAGCAGTAGTCTATGCCGCCGTCCCATACGGAGGTGGTGTTGACTTCAGGATCCTGTCCGCTGTAGGATGTCAGGGTATACAGGTTCTGGCCGGTTACATAAGCACGTGCTGACTGGATAAAGCGGTTGTCCTTAATAGGGAAGGTATATCCTATTGTAAGATTGTCCAGCTTCATGTAAGTGCCGTCTTCCAGATAGAAGTCGGAGAACTGTGCCTTCTGTGTCAGGGTGGTGGAGGCACCGGCGACATCCTTCATAAAGACGTTCTTGTTGTTGGCGCTCATGGGACCGTATGCCCAGCGGGTTACATTAAGTATTTTGTTACCCACGACACCACGCAGAAACATGGTGAAATCCCAATTCTTGTAACGGATCGTGTTGTTCCAGCCATAGGTGAATATGGGCTGGGCGCTGCCGATTACCTGACGGTCTCCTTCTACTGCGGTACTTTCGTCGCAATAACGGTTCTGGCCGTCTCCCTGGTCGGGCATCAGATATGTCCACATGCCGGTGCTCGGGTTGATACCGAAGAACTTATAGCCATAGAAGCTGCCCACGGCTTCGCCTTCGACAAGAATCTGGGTGTTGGTGTTCATGATACCGTTCTCACCCACACCGCCGGAAGTGGTTTCAGTATAGTTGAAGCCCAGACTGGGGTCGGACAACGAGGTGATTTTGTTGCGGTTGAACGACAGGGTCGGGGTTGTGGTCCACTGGAAGTCACCCCTCTTTATTGCCACATAACTGAGAGAGAGTTCGGCGCCGTAGCTGTCCATCTTGCCGGCATTGGCCAGCAGGGTTGTGTACTGATAAGGCGGCGTCGGAACTTCGTAGTCCCAAAGAAGGTCGGTGGTGTGTCGATAGTAAAAATCCAAACTACCGTAGAGGCGCTCCTTGAACAGGGAGAAGTCGACACCGACATTATACTCATATTTCTTTTCCCAACGGATGTCGGGGTTGACGTTCTGGCTTACGGTATAAGTGTATACATATGCGCCGTTGTACCAGAAAGTTCCGCCGTTGGACAGGAGCTCTACACTGCGCAGGTCGCTGCCCAGGTCGTTACCTGTGACACCAAAACCGGCACGCAGCTTCAGATCGTCTACCCAGGAGGCCTTTTTCATGAAGTCCTCGCCGCTGATGCGCCAACCGGCACTCACTGCGGGGAACAAGCCCCACTTGTGGTTGATGCCGAATCGGGAAGAACCCTCGCGACGGAGCGATGCAGAAAGCAGGTATTTCTCTTTATAATTGTAGTTGGCTCGGGCGAACTGGGCAATCAGAGTGTGGGAATTTCTGTCGGACCCCATCTCCATATATTTCTTGCTGGCATCGCCATCGCCCATCTTGAAATACTTCATAACGGCCGGAGCTGCGAAACCCTTGTTGGCCATGTTGTCGGAATCGTAGAAGAAATTCTGGTATGACACGCCTGCAACCAAAGCGATGTTGTGGCCGTTGAAGTTGCGGGTCCAGTCGGCAGTCAACTCAAACAATTTGTTGAGGGAGGTGCTGCCGCTGCGGCCGGCCTTTTCGCTGCCGGAAGCATCGGTGTTGACGACACCGTTATACCAGTAGCCATTGTTATCACCCTCTTCTATTGCGGCAAAACCGCTGACCTTGAGGCCGGTGACAGGCTTGATATTGACTGTGGCCTTTATGCTGCCGCGGAAATAGTTGCCGGTTGCATAAGACTCCTTCTGGTTCATGTTCTCTACAGGATTGACGAATCCGGTTTCTTCTGAACGCCAGAAATAACCGTTGGCAGTGGACTCGTCATATACGGGGTATGTGGGGTTCAGCAGGGCGGCATTTTTAAAATCGCCGCAGAAATAATCGTTGCGATAGCGCATGTAGCTCAGGTCATACTGCAGGTCGAGCCAGCCGTCAAGAGCTTTCTGTCCGGCAGCGAGTTTTGCCATCAATTCATTGCGGTTGGTGGTTTTTGCAATACCTTCTGCATTCTTGTAATTGATGGATGCGCGGTAGTTGAACTTGCCCGAAGAACCTACGATGGCGAGGTTGTGGTTGTGGGCAATGGCGGCAGGGCGGCAAACTTCTGAGAGCCAGTCGGTGTTGTAGGTTTCGCCATTGGGCCCCGTGTAGATGTTCGGCGTTGCCAAACCACCGGACAGGGTAGCCAGATTGCGGAACTCTTCTGCTGTGGCCATACCGGTCTTTGCATTGCGGACAGATGCCGAAGCGTAGCCCGAATACTCGACACGGGTGGTGGCTATGTCGGAGAATGCATCACCACGTTTGGTGGTAATGATAATCACACCGTTGGTACCGCGAGTACCGTAGATGGCGGCAGCCGAACCGTCCTTGAGAACGTCCATCGAAGATATTTCGTCGGGCGAGATATTATCGATGCTGCTTACCGGAACACCGTCCACAATGAACAGAGGGCTGGTTCCGGTTCCTTTGTCAAGAGTAGAGAAGCCTCGGATCTGGATGTTATATCCGGTGCTTGTAGGGTCGGAAGTGGTTTTGATGACATTAAGGCCGGCCACTTTGCCCTGGAGCAGACCCATGGGGTTTGTTTTTACGCCGGCGTTAAATTCTTCGCTTTTAATGGAAGCGACACTACCGGTGACCTCTTTCTTCTTTTGGGAGCCGTATCCGATGACGACAACCTCGTCAAGGAATTCGTTATCCTCTGCCAAAGTGATGGTTGCGGGAACCGCGTTTGCGGGGAAAGTCTGGGTGGAGTAGCCGATGCAACTGATTTCCACCTCTGCATTCTCATCGCTGACATTGAGGACAAAGTCGCCGTCCATGCCTGTGGAGACACCGTTGGTGGTGTTTTTCTCCATAACAGTGGCGCCGTAAACCGGGCCGATGGCATCTACCACGACTCCTTTAACCTGGTATCCGCCCTGGGCGGATGCAGAAGTGCTGAACAATCCTCCTACAAGAAGGATGGCAGCAACTGCGGTTAAAAATCTTTTCATCAGATGATAGTTGGTTTAAACTTATTATTGGTTGGTATTAGATTTCACTTTGACAAGCAGCACTGCTGCGGCGCCCAGAATCAGGTAGATACCCGCCATAATCAGCATAGAGCTCTGCGCCCCGCCCACTGCCTTGAGCACCAGGCCTCCGGTGGCGGCAGCCACAATCTGCGGCAGGCAGATGGTGCCGTTGAAAAGGCCCAGGTAAGAACCCATATAAGGGTTGCCCTCAAGGGCGTTGGTCAGCAAGGTGAACGGCAGGGCCAGCATAGCTGCCCAGGCTGCGCCAATCAGGAAGTAGGCGGCGCAGGCCAGATATTTGTCGTGGATAAACGCCGCTGCAATAAAGCCCACGGCGCCAATCAGAAGGCTCACGATGTAGGCCGTCTTGAGATTCTTGAAGCGGGGGAGCATCAGCGCCCAGAGGATGGAGCCCACGGCCTGCACGGCGAACACCACGCCGACCCAGTTGCCGGCGGCCTGGTAGGCGGCCGATGCGGTGTCGGTGGCGCCGCCCCAGCAGTTAAAAGCCAGGGTGCCGTTGGTGTAGGTCCACATATACAGGAAGGCGGCCCAGCAGAAGAACTGCACCAGACCCACCGTCCAGAATACCTTGGGAGCCTTGAACAGCAGTGCAATCAGGCCCTCTTTCTTGCCGGCGGTCTTCTCGGTGTCTATGCCGTGGAATTCGGCATACTCTGCCGGCGGCATCTCCTTCACGTTCAGGAAGGTATAAAGCACGCACAGAATCAGTATCACGGCGCCGGCATAGAACGAAATCACTACGCTGGGCGGCACGACACCTTCCGGTGCCTGGTTGGCGAGGCCTATCCAGGTCAGGAATATGGGGAGCAGATAGCCCACCAGGCTGCCGGCGTTGCACAAGAAACTCTGGATGGAATAGGCCTTGGCCTTTTGCTGCTCGTTGACCAGGTCGCCCACCATCATCTTGAAGGGCTGCATTGCCACATTGATGCTGGTGTCCAGGAAGATAAGGGAGAACAGGCCGAACCACATAGCCATATTCAGGCCCAGGAAGACCCTGGTGGAGAAGTGTAGGCTGCCGGCGTTGGGCAGGAAAGCCATAACCAGCACGGCTATGATGGCGCCCACCAGCAGATAAGGTTTACGGCGGCCCATACGGCACCAGGTGCGGTCGCTCCACTTGCCAATCAGCGGCTGGACTATCATACCCATCAGCGGCGGGAGAATCCAGAAGAAACTCAGCTGATGCGGGTCTGCGCCCAGGGTGGCGAATATGCGCGAAATGTTGGCGCTTTGCAGTGCATATGCAATCTGAACCCCGAAATAGCCGAAGTTCAAATTGAAAAGTTGCTTATTGCTTAAGTTACGATTTTTCATTTTATGGCGAAAAAAGCTAACAAAGCTAAATCAAATATTTGTAATATCCAAATAATGAGGCTTAAACACCGCGGGCCGCATCAAAAATCATCGTTTTAATGCGGTCACAGAGGGTTTTGTCTGCAACTAACTGTTCCACAGTCTTGTGCATACGCCAGCGCCAGTAGTGACGAGGGTTGGCGGGGATGTTGATGCGCTCGTCTGCGGGGTCGCCCTGGTAACGCATTTCGGCGTCGGTGGCCAACCAGTCCTGGAGCGGCAGTATAGCCAGCATTGCGGGGGAGCACAGGTGGGCGCGGATAATCATCTCGGCCGCCCAGCTCTCGCAGAAATAGGGGGCGTCGCCCTCGCAGTGCATCATTGTGTTGAAATATTTCTGCGTGAGGGCGCGGTCCTCTTCCCACCAGGCCCTCAGGGGAGATGTGTCGTGAGTGCCGGTGGCGCAGACGCAATAGTAAGGGTAGCGGGCAGGGTCGGCAAAATCCTCTTTCGGGTCCTTGGGCATACGCTGGATTTCCAGGCTCAGGATATTGAGCTCTTCCATCACGGAGGCGACGCAGCCGGGTATCATACCCAGATCTTCGCCGCAACTGAGCATAGCGGTAGAGCGGATCAGGCTGGGGAGTTTTTTCATAGCGCTCTCGCGCCAGAACTCTTCGTGGCGATGGTAGAAAAAGTCGTTGTAGAGAGCGTTGAAGCTGTCTTTCTGCCAGGGCTCCAACTTGTCGTAGGAGGCGGTGAACTGGGCACTGATGCGTGGATGCCAGAAGTTTTTCTTGCGGGGATCCTCTACAAACAGCACGTCGGTCTCGCTTTCGCCGGGAGTCACATAGGCGCCGGTGGATACATCAAAACCCTTCTGTTTCAGCTCTTCTGCGCTGTAGGGCAGGGCGGGGGCAAAGTGCCCCATAAGGCCGCTCTTATACTTGGCGGGGATTTCCCAGATGCGGAAGAATCCCAGAATGTGGTCAATTCGGTAAGCGTCAAAGTATTCGCTCATCTTTTCCAGACGGGCCCGCCACCAGGCAAAGCCGTCCTGGGCCATTTTATCCCAGTTGTAGGTGGGAAAGCCCCAGTTTTGGCCGTCGGCGCTGAAGGCATCCGGCGGTGCGCCCGCCTGCATATCCAGGTTGAACAGGTCGGGATTGGTCCAGGCGTCGGCGCTCACGGGACTCACGCCTATCGGAAGGTCGCCCTTGATGGCCACCCGGTGGCTGTGGGCATAGGCCACGGCATCCTTCAGCTGGGCATCCAGAAGATATTGCAGCCAGCACCAGAATGCTACTTCGCCAGGATGGGCGGCGGCGTAGGCATCGGCCTTCTTGCGGGTGTACTTTGCGTTTTTGCCCCATTTGCGCCAGTCCACCGTCTTGTTTTCGTCTCTCAGGCAGCAGAATACGGCGTAGGGGAGCAGCCAGAAGTCGTTCAGTTTCAGGAAAGCCTGGTAGTCTTTGTCGTCTGCCAGAGCGGGCGCCTTGGC
>JAEETP010000076.1 GCA_016290415.1 Bacteroidales bacterium | reverse complement strand
CGCTGGACACTATCCAGAAAGAGGTGGAAGAGGCTATGAAACTGGTGGAATACTGCAAGCAGTGCCTTGCAGGTACCGAAAAAGAACTCATTGATATAATTGACAAAAAATAACGATATGACCGGCAATCACACCAATATGCTCTATGACAACGACCCGTGGCTGAATCCCTACAAAGCTGCCGTGGATGCCCGTAAAAAGCGGATAATTGCCGCCAGGGACGCCATCGCAGCCGGTGCGGGGTCGCTGTACAACGCCGCCAACAATCATCTCTACTATGCGCTTCATAAAGAAGACGGTTGCTGGGTGTTCCGCGAGTGGGCCCCGGCGGCTGCCAGATTATTCCTGGTGGGCGATTTCAACGGCTGGAAAAAGAGCGATAAATATGCCCTGAAGAGTGTGGGCGGCGGCAACTGGGAGATTAAGGTGAGAGAAGATGAAATTGCTACCGGAAGCCTTTACAAGTGGTTTGTGGAGTGGCCCGGCGGCTTTGGCGAGAGGATTCCCGCATATGCTACACGCTGCGTTCAGGACCCCGAAACCAAGGTCTATTCCGCCCAGGTCTGGGAGCCTGCCGAGCCATATAAATGGAAGCACAGCAAGCCGGTCAAGATTGCCAATCCGCTTATCTACGAGGCGCATATCGGTATGAGTTCAGAAGAAGAAGGGGTGGCAAGTTTTGAATATTTCCGCCGCGAAGTGCTGCCCAGAATCGTGGACCTGGGCTACAATACCATCCAGATAATGGCGCTGCAGGAGCATCCGTACTACGGCTCTTTCGGCTATCAGGTCTCCAACTTCTTTGCCCTGTCCAGCCGCTACGGCACTCCCGAAGAGTTCAAGGCGCTGGTAGACGAGGCCCACGGCCACGGCATCGCAGTGATTATGGACATCGTTCATTCCCACGCCGTAAAAAATGAAAACGAGGGCCTCAGCCGCCTGGACGGCTCGTACACCACCTATTTCCACGGCGGCGACCGCGGAAATCACCCGGCCTGGGACTCCCGCTGCTTTGATTATGGCAAAGACCAGACTCGCTTTTTCCTGCTGTCAAACTGCAAGTTCTGGATGGAAGAGTATCATCTGGACGGCTTCCGCTTTGACGGCGTCACCAGTATGCTCTATCTGGACCACGGCCTTGGCCGCGATTTCTGCTCTTACGAGCAGTATTTCGGAGACGGGGTGGACGAGGATGCCGTGACCTATCTGGCGCTGGCCAATATGCTTATAAAAGAGATCAACCCCAACTCCATAACCATTGCCGAGGATATGAGCGGTATGGCCGGCCTTGCCGCCCCCATTGCCTCTGGCGGAGTGGGCTTTGACTACCGTATGAGTATGGGCGTGCCCGATATGTGGATCAAGATAATAAAAGAGCAGGACGACCACGACTGGAATATGAACACCCTCTGGTGGGAGCTCACCAACAAACGCGCGGACGAACGCACAGTGAGCTACGCCGAATGTCACGACCAGGCTCTGGTGGGCGACAAGACCATCATTTTCCGCCTGATAGACAAGGAGATGTATTTCTCTATGGACAAGGCCACCAAGAATCAGATTGTGGACCGCGGACTGGCCCTTCACAAAATGATACGTCTGGTGACGCTGGCCACCGCCGGCGACGGCTATCTGAATTTTATGGGCAACGAGTTTGGCCATCCGGAGTGGATAGACTTCCCCCGCGAGGGGAACGGCTGGTCATATGCCCACGCCCGCCGGCTGTGGAGCATAAGCGACCGGGACGACCTGCACTACAAGGCCCTGAAGCAGTTTGACAAGGATATGATTCACCTGTTTGCCAAAGAGAAGCTGCTCTCTGTAAGGCCGGTATGCAAGTGCGTGGACAATTATTCCAAGGTTTTGGCGTTCACCCGCGGTGAGTACCTGTTTGTGTTCAACTTCAATCCGGAGCATTCGTTTGCAGATTATGCCTTTGAGGCGCCGGAAGGGAAGTGGCGCGTGGTGATGGACAGCGACCGCGAGCAGTACGACGGCTTCTGCCGCAACGACGACAGCGTGACCCACACCACACTTACAAACAGGCAGGGAAAACAGCTGCTGCAGCTGTATCTCCCTGCCCGTACGGTATTGGTGCTCAAGAAGATCTAGAGATTCTTCTGAATTATCTTTTCTATTTCGGCCGGGTCGTAGATGTCCCTGGCCAGGATGTCGCTTTCGCGACTAATAATAAACATTGTGGGGATGGAATTCAGGTTGTAGGCGGCAACTGCGGGAGAGTTGATGCCCAGGCCGTCGTTTACGCTTATCCAAGGCAGATTCTGGCTGCGGACGATGCTGGCCCATACGGGTTTCTCGTCTACGCAAACCTGATAGATCTCAAAGCCGCGGTCGTGGTACTTTTCGTATAGGGGCAACAACTCTTGGTTGAAGACCTTGTGCTCGTTCTGGGCGGTGCTCCAGAAAGACAGCAGAATGACCTTGCCGCTTAGCTCGCTGAGTTTGTGAGTCTGGCCGTTGGTGTCAGTCATTGAAATCTCGGGGACGCCCACGGTGGCCTTCTCTGCAAGCAGGGTGTTGAGGTCATCCATATTGCGGCGCTCGTCTATTGCCTTTGTGACTGCGGTTACATACTCGCTGCCGGGGTATACAGTGGCAAGTGAATCCCTTATGGCCTGGAATATATATACGTCATTGGGCTCGCTGAACACATACAGCTGGTCGTTGAACTTCTGGAACAGTGCTGTTGCGGAAGTGATGGAGAAAGGATTACCCATTATCTGGCGCAGGAGGGCCCGCTTGTGGTCCACATAAATCCTGCTCAGCTGGGCGACCTCGTCTTCGGGCGCCTCGGCCAGAACCTTTTCCATCTTGGCTATGTTCTCTGCCAGGCGGGAATCCATCTCTTTAAGCAGTCGGCAGTCTTCAGAGCCTTCTACTTCATAGCGGCCCAGGGTGTCGGCTGTGACGCTGATGCGGTCACCGTCCTTGGCCACGATTCCGGCCAGTTTGGTGGCGTTGTGGTAGAGATAGTAAAAGGCGGGATTAGTGTCGTCTGCGAGGGCAATCTTATAGGTCAGGTGGCCTTTTTTGTCGGTATTCAGGCTGTCTACAAAGCTGAGCCGGTTCAGGTTCAGCTTGTAGAGCTCTACGTTTGTGGATGTGCCCTCCTTGAGGTCAAGGGTGACCTTTGCGGCGGGTTTGTTGCAGGCAAACGCCAGAAGCAGTACCGCAATATATAATATGAGTTTTTTCATTGCTGTGAGTGTCAGTCGTTGAATTCGGCTGCAATGGCGGCCGCAATCTCTGCAAATCTCTCGGGGGTAAGCTGCTTTTTCTTGTTTGAGAAATTAAGGTCGCCCTCGCTCTGCAGCGGCACCAGATGGATGTGGGTGTGAGGCACTTCCATTCCCAGCACTGCAACGCCTACGCGCTTGCAGGGGATGGCCTTCTTGATGGCCACGGCCACCTTCTTTGCAAAGGCGGTAAGGCCTGCGTAGGTCTCATCGTCCAGGTCAAAGATATAGTCGGCCTCGGTCTTTCTGGGAATCACCAGAGTGTGGCCTTCTGCCAGGGGGTTGATGTCCAGGAATGCGTAGAAATCTTCGCTTTCGGCCACCTTGTATGACGGGATTTCACCCGCTGCTATTTTGGTAAAAATGGTTGCCATAATTAATTATATGGAGATATCAATGATTTCAAACTTGATGAGCCCTGAAGGGACCTGGACATCCACCACGTCGCCCTTCTTGTGGCCCAGCAGAGCCTTGGCAATGGGGGTGCCTACAGCCAGCTTGCCCTCGCGGAAGTTGGCCTCGCTCTCGCCCACGATGGTGTATTCCATTGTGGCGCCGTTGGCGGTGTTTTTGATTTTTACCTTGTTGAGCATCTGCACGGTGTCGGTGTTGATCTTGCTTTCGTCAATGACCCTTGCGGTGGCCAGGGTGTCCTGCAGCTTGCTTATCTTGAGCTCCAGCAGGCCCTGTGCCTCACGGGCTGCATCGTATTCTGCGTTTTCGCTGAGGTCGCCTTTGTCGCGGGCCTCTGCGATGGCTTTGGATATAATGGGGCGCTGTGCAATTGCCTCTTCAAGTTGAGCTTTGAGGTCGTCTAGACCTTTCTGTGTCAAATAGTGTACTTCTGCCATTTCGATAAAAAATTAAAGAATCCCCTTTGCAAGGGGACCCTTCTATCAGTCAATTCTTAATTCAGTACAAAAATAATAAAAAAATCGAAACCGGGGCTAATATTTTTCGTAGCCCGGTTTCATAACCTCGGAATAAATCACCATTTCTTCCGGGTCAAAGTCCATTTCTTTTTTCTTTACCGGCTCTGCGGCGGGTTGTGCGGCTGCTTTTGCCGCCGGCGCGGGCTCGCTCTTTCTCGGTGTGGCGGGCTGTGCCTCTTCTGCAGGGCTCACAGGTTCCTCTTCCATAGAAGGGGTGTCACTGCGCATATTCTCGTAAAACTCCCTTATGCGCCGCTCGGCCTCTTCTTCCCTTGCAGCCTTTTGATTCAGCGCCTGGTCCGTCTTTTTGGCGCGCTTCTTAATGCTTGCGGCCACGCCTATGGCTGCAAGCATAAACCAGATAAGAAATATGAGAAGACCTGTTTCCATATCCTTAGGAATTAAATGCCAAACAATTGACGTGTCTGCTCTATATCAAAGCCCATCTGGGCCTTGAGCAGGTCCAGTGAGGCGAACTTCTGCTCGCTGCGCAGCTTGGCCACGTAGTCAAAGCGGATGTCCAGGCCGTAAATCTCTTCGTTGTAGTCCAGTATGTGGGTCTCAATCACCAGAGAGCGGTTGTCGCTTATTGTGGGTCGTGTGCCTATGTTGCACACGCCGTAGTAGCTGCCGCCCTCAACGTGGACCATCACGGCATATACGCCCTGCTCGGGGATGACTTTGAGCGGCTCGTAAAGCTGCATATTGGCGGTGGGGTAGTTGAGGCGGCGGCCTATGCCGTTGCCGCTTACCACCACGCCGCGCAGGCTGTATTCATAGCCCAGCAACTTGTTTGCCCGCTCTATGCCGCCCGTTGCGACCAGATTGCGGATGTAGGTAGAGCTGATGGTGTTGTACTGGTCCGACACGCTGCCGGCCTTGATGGTTTCCAGCCCCAGCCCTTTGGCGACCTTGGCGATGTCGGTAGAAAAGGCGGGGTTGCCCAGATGATGGTCGTAGCCCACAATCATTGCCGATGCGCCCAGTTCCCCTATAATATAATCTTTGAGGAACTGCTCGCAGCTGAGGCGGCTGAAGGCGCGGGTGAAATCCAGCACGTGGATTTCGTCTACCCCGCAGGCCTTGAGCAGCTCTTTTTTCTCTTCCAGGGAGTTGAGCAGCCTCAGTTCGCGCGCATCCTGGCGCAGGACATTTCTGGGGTGCGGCCAGAAAGTGACCACGGCGCTCTTGGCGCCCCGCTCGCGGGCGGTGCTGCAAAGAGTGTCTATCACCTTGCGGTGGCCGGTGTGCACCCCGTCAAAGAATCCTGTTGTAGCGATTACAGCCATCTTACCAATTCAAAGTCCTGTCTGTGAGCCATATCGGGGCTCTTTGCAAACATTCTGGTGGCAAACTGATAGGTTCCCACCTTGGCGGGAGTCAGGTTGGTACGGTAGGTGGCCACGCAGTCTTCGAAGCTTACAACCTCAAACTGGTGTACTTCGCTGATGTGGTCCTTGCCCTTGGCATCCTGCTCTGTGATGAGGCACTCTATGCCGATCTCGTCTGGAGTCAGACCTGCGAGGTAAACTTCTACCTCCCAATAGTGGTTTTCGCCAAGAGAGTAGCGCACAGCGCTGTCGCCCATATTGTCGTAGCGGCGTATCTCAATGTCGGGCCATGCACGGTACATACGCTTCTTCCACTGTGCAATTTCCCTTGCCTTGAGGAAGTCCTTCTCTATCATCTTGTTGTAGCGTGCGGCCTGAGGACGGTAGTAGCGCTCTATGTAGTCTTCCATCATACGGTTGGTGGTAAAGTCGCAGGCCACCTTGGCGATGGTGTTCTTGATATACTTGATCCATTCGGGAGAGTAGTCCTTGTCCCAGTCCTTGTTGTAGAATGCCGGGGCAATCTCGTTCTGGATTATGTTGTATATCATTGCGCTGTCCAGATCGTCCTGGAACTCCTGCTTCTCATATGTGCGCTCCATCGGGAGTGCCCATCCGGCGCCCTCCTTGTAGCCTTCTACCCACCATCCGTCCAGCACGCTGAAGTGCATTACGCCGTTCATCACGGCCTTCTCGCCGCTGGTGCCGGAGGCCTCCTGACGGCGGGTCGGGTTGTTCATCCAGATGTCCACGCCCTGTACCAGCATCTTTGCCAGAGTGATGTCGTAGTTGGGTACGAACACAATCTTGCCTATGAACTGCGGCAGTTTGGAAATCTCCACGATGCGCTTGATAAGGTCACTGCCGGCCTTGTCGGCGGGGTGGGCCTTGCCTGCAAACAGGAACTGCACGGGACGCTCGGGGTTGTTCACAATCTTGGCCAGGCGGTCCAGATCCTTGAAGAGCAGGAACGCACGCTTGTAGGTTGCAAAACGGCGGGCGAAACCAATTGTGAGCACATCGCTGCGCAGGGTAGATTTGATTTTGACAATCTGGCTGGGCGAATAGTGCGCGGTGGACTTGGTGTCGGAGAGAATCCTCTTCACGTGGTCAATCAGGCGCTTGCGCAGCACGCTGCGGACGCTCCAGATATCTTTGTCGGCAATCTTGTATATGCCGCTGAAGCAAGATTTGTCGTAGTGGTGGGTGGCGAAAGCCTTGCCGAATACCTTGGCGTGGATGGCCTTCCATTCGGGAGCCGTCCAGGTGGGGTAGTGTACACCGTTGGTCACATAGCCCACGTTGACCTCTTCGGGCAGATAGCCGGGCCACATTCCGGCCAGAATCTCCTGGCTTACCTTGCCGTGCAGCCAGCTGACGCCGTTGATGCCCTGGGAGATGTTGGCTGCCAGAACGCTCATAGAGAATTTCTCGCCGGCATCGTCTATGTTGTAACGGCCAAGACCCATAAAGGTGTGCCAGTCAATCTTCAAACGTGCGGGGAACTGACCGAAGTATACGCGCATCATATCTTCGCTGAAGAAGTCGTGGCCGGCGGGAACCGGGGTGTGGGTTGTGAACAGTGATGAGCTGCGCACTACCTCCATTGCCTCTGCAAAAGTAAGATGGTCGTTCTCTACGTACATTCTCAGGCGCTCGATGCCTATGAATGCGGCGTGGCCCTCGTTGCAGTGATAAACCTCGGCGTCAATGCCAAGGGCGGTGAGGGCGCGCATACCGCCCAGACCCAGCAGGATCTCCTGTTTGAGGCGGTTTTCCCAGCTGCCGCCGTAGAGCTGGTGGGTGATGGTGCGGTCTTCTGGCATATTGTCCTCAAAGTCGGTGTCAAGCAGATAGAGGTCGGTGCGGCCTACTTCTACTTTCCACACGCGGATGTTGAGGTTGCGGCCGGGCAGAGCCACAGATACGGTGACCCATTTGCCGTCCTTGTCCAGAACGGGCTGGGCCGGAGTCTCGCGGAAGATCTGCTGGTCATAAATGGCCACCTGGTCGCCGTCGCCGGAGAGACGCTGGGTGAAATAGCCATACTTGTACAGCAGGCCCACGGCGGTCATATGAACACCCATATCGCTGGCCTCTTTGAGATAGTCGCCGGCCAGGATACCAAGGCCGCCGGAGTAAATCTTGAGGGAGGTGTCCAGACCATATTCCATACAGAAGTATGCAATGCGGGGAGACTTGCGGGCTGCCTTGCCCTTCATATAATCTGTAAAGTTGGTGTAAACCTTCTTCAGGCGGGCCATAAAGTCCTTGTCCTGCTCCAGCAGCTTGTACTGATTCAGGGAAATCTTGTCCAGGAAAAGGATGGGGTTGCCCTTGCACTCGTCCCAAAGGGTGTGGTCAATGGAGCGGAACAGCTCTATTGCATCGTCGTTCCAGCACCACCACAGGTTCTTGGAAATTTCTTCCAGAGCCTTGAGTTTGGGAGGCAGGGAGCGGTTCACCAGAATTGAATTCCAGTTGGGGCGGTTGGCCATCTGTTTGCGGTAGCTCTGGTCGTTGTCCTCCTGAAGCAGGGGGTAAGCGCCAAATTTCTCTATCACTTTTCCGATAGCCATATCGTATGCAGACTTGTAATAATCTATGTTGTTCTCCCAGAGAGCCAGACGGGCAATCTCCTTTGCGTTTTCACGGCAGCGCTCATAATCTTCCTGGGACATATCGCCAAAGCGGGTGATGCACTGTGCAACCTCGTCCACAACCTCGTTGTAGTTGAAATCGTTGCGCTCTACGATGGTGATTCCGCAGCAAGGCTTCTCTCCCTTGTAGTGGTCCTTGACCCAGAGACCGAAACCGGTGAGGGTAGTGGTGACGGTGGGAACGTAGAATGCGAGGGACTCCAGCGGGGTGTAGCCCCAGGGCTCGTAGTAAGAGGGGAACACTGTGAGGTCCGCGCCGGTGAGCAGGGAAATGTAGGTCTTGCCAAAGATGCCGTCGTCACCCTTCAGGTAGCTGGGCACGAAGAATACATCCACGCTGCTTTCGTCGCCGTTGTTCAGGCCCACTTCTTTCAGATGCATACGGACGCAGTCAAAGTCGTCCATAAGGTAGTGGGAGACGTTGGTGGTATAGCCGTCGGCACGGCCGGAGAGTTTCTCCACGAGATCCTTGTCGGGGCCGTTGTTGCCGCTGGGCACCATAATAAAGGCGGCTATCTGCTTGCCGTTGTTCTTGCGGGCAATCTTTGCAAGGGCATCTATGAAGATGTTGATGCCTTTGGTTTCGTATTCATAGCGGCCGCCAATCCATACTATTTCGGTGCCGACCTCGTCGTAGTGCTTGCCGGACATTGCGCCGGCCACGGTCAGCAAGCTCTTGCGGGCCTCGCTGCGCATCTTGGACAGAGTCTTGAGGTCGGGTGTGAAGTTCTCTGCAATGCCGTTGGGAGTCACAATGTCGGGCTCGCGGCGCAGCAGTATCTTGCACTCGTTGGCGGTGAGGTCACTCACGGTGGTAAATATGTCGGCGTTGTGTGCCGCCGCCTTCTCCACGGAGTGACGGTCCATCACGCCGTATTCCCGTGCCAGGGTGTCGCCGTCCATAGTGGGCAGCTCTTTGTAGAACGGGATGTGCTTGCAGGCCATGCAGCGGCCAACCACTGTGGCGTGGGTTGTAAACACTGTGCCGATGGGCATTCCGGTATCCTTGAGATAGAGGATGCCGGCGCCGGCCATCCACTCGTGGAACTGGGCCACGATCTTGCTGGAAGAGCGGATATAGTAGCGGGAGAAGCTCTCAATGACCTTGCCGGCTGCATAGCCGAACAGGAAAGCCTCTATATACTCCCAGTTGCCGTTTAGCGAGTCAACGCCATATTTCTCCCAATATTTGGCAAAGATCTGGTCTTTGTTGGTGATGAAGGTCTTGAAATCCACCAGGATTGCCACGGGTTTGCCGGGGATGTTCCAGCGGCCGACCCTAACGCGAAGCCCCTCGTGTGCGGCAAGTTCGCGCCACGACTTGAAGAGTTCGTTGTCTACA
>JAEETP010000075.1 GCA_016290415.1 Bacteroidales bacterium | reverse complement strand
GATGCCTCTGCATAAGAAGAGAATGCGCGTTTTGCGTCATCGCCGTCCCAGTTATAATCGTCACCCAGCACAAAAGTGTTCCAGGAGAGGGTCAGAGGGAGAAACTCAAAGGGCAACTCATATGAGAGAGTCAGCTCAAGGTTGTCGCTGTAGCCGCCTATGCCAAGGTTGTTGCCGCAGCCATATTCCTGTGCCATAAGGGTGATGCCCTTGTATGATGCAGCAGCCCATACGTCCATTTCCAGATAATGCTCGCGCTGGAGTTCGGTAATGCTGCAATAACCCAATTCAAAAGAAAAATCGTTCTTTTCAAAATTGAGAGTAGCCGTGGGGGTAAGGGTGGGAGTGTTGCTCAGGGCATATCCGCGCCACATATACTGGGTGGCTGCATCGGTGCCTATAGAGAAAGACCACGCGCCCTCCTGGGCAAATACATTGGTTGCGCACAACAAAATAGCGGCTGCGCAGACAAAAAGCTTTTTCATTTCTTGATTAAAAAACTGTATTAAAAGTGGTTAGAAAGGTAAATCATCTACCTCGGTAGAATCTGCAGCCATAGGGCTGGCAGCGGGTGCTGCGCTCTGAGGGGCGGGTTCCGGCCTGGAGTAGCTCTGCTGGGGAGCGGCAGGGCGGCTGTAGCTCTGTGACGGCTGTGCGCCCGGATCGCCGGCTGCTGAAGAATCGCCGCGGCGACCAAGCAGCTGGATGGTGTTTGCCACTATCTCGGTAGTGTAATGCTTTGCGCCGTCGTTGCCATCCCACGAACGGGTGGTGAGGCGCCCCTCTACATAAATCTGGCTTCCTTTGCGGATATACTTGTCGGCAAGCTCTGCAAGCTGGCGCCACGCAATGATATTGTGCCACTCGGTCTGCTCGCGGTCGCGGAACTGCTCGGTGGTTGCGAGGGTAAAGCTGGCCCTTCTCACGCCGCCCTCAAAATCTCTTACCTCGGGGTCTCTGCCCACGTTTCCAATCAACATTACTTTGTTCAATGATGCCATATTTAGTTTTTTTTAAATTGTTCGTTACTCACAAAGATAATAACATTATCGAAAAGCCCAGCAGGAAGGTGTGGTTCTTGAGAAGCGGGTTGTAAGTGTACTGAGCGTATATCGGAAGCTGAAAGTTTTCGCCGTCGGTAAAAGTGTAGCTGGAGCGAAGGTTCAGGTTGATAAACTTGAATCCGCCACTGTTTTTATAGATGATCTCTGACTTGAACGGCACCGCACCGGCGGTTGCGCATACAGAGAAATTCTGGAATTGGCAGGGCAGCTTGATCTCTGCGTAAGAAGAGAATGCCCGGCTGCCGTCCAGATTGAAATCGTCGCCCGCCACAAAGGTGTTCCAGGAGACTGATGCGGGAAAATGCTCCAGCGGCAGCTCGTATATGAGCGTCAGCTCCAGATTGTCTTTGTAGCCGCCGATGCCCAGATTGTTTCCAAGACCCTGCTCCAATGCCGTGAAAGTGAATCCCTTGTATCTGGCAGTGGCCCAGAGGTCCATCTCCAGGTAGTGATCGCCCTGCAACTCGGTCACAGAGCAGTAGCCCGCCTCGAAGCCGAAGCCGTCTTTATTGTAATTGAAAGTGAAAGTGGGCACGATGGTAGGAGTTTTGCCAACAGTGAATCCTCTCCACATAAACTGGGTCGACGCATCTGTCCCCACAGAAAAGCTCCAGTCGCGGGCGGTTGCGCAAAAAACGCCTGCCAAAAACACTATAACGCAAAGGAGAGCCTTTTTCATTTCTGCTTTAGCATAATATCATATCCTGTATCGGCCTGGGCCTTGAGCCATTCAAGCCCCTCGATATATATACCGCCCTCTGCCAAAACTCTTTCGCGCAGCACCGGATTGGCATAATTCGCCTCCAGTACCGTCTTGCCGGAGAAGTCCCAGCTGTCAAGGCATTCCATAGCTGCCGGAATAGCATAAATGATGAAGTCGTAATCTTCCATTCTGACTTCCGGCAACTCTGCCATATGAAGATCCAGCGGACAGTGGCGCACAAAGGCGTGGCACTTTTCAAAGCTGCGGTTGGTCATAGTCACCGTGCAGCCCGCCTCAAAGGCAGCCACGGCCGCAGCTTTGGCGGCACCGCCGCAGCCCACAACCAGAAGGCGCAGCCCGGCCGCACCGCGGTCTTGAAGAAGTTGCTTTACGCCAAGATAGTCAGAGTTATATCCCACAATCTTGTCGCCTTCTTTCTTGAGGATATTGACGGCTTTTATGGCGCGGACGGCATCGCTGCCGGGGACGCTCTTGTAATATGCCAGTTCCTTGAACGGCATAGTGACATTCACCGCCTCGTAGTCTTTCAGAAAACGGTCGTAGGCCTTCTCAAAGTCGGGTTCTTCTATCAGGTCGTAAGGATACTTGCCGCCGGTGTATGCGGCGAACAGTTTCGGGCTCCGGCTGTGGGAGACAGGGTTTCCTATGATGCCGAATCTCATCTCTTCAGGTTTTTCTGGCGGAGCGCCTCGTAACTCAAAATCGCCACGGAAGTGGCCACATTCAGCGAGTCCATCTTGCCCATCATAGGAATCATTATGTGGGCATCTGCCTTCTCGCGCCAGAAGCCGGTGAGACCGGTGGCCTCGGTGCCGAATACCAGCGCGGTGCTGGGGGTGAAATCTACGTCGTAATATACCTTTGAATCCTGCAGCTGGGCGGTGATGATCTTGAAATCATTGGCCGAAAGCCACTCGTAGGCTTCCTGCGAGGTGCAGGCCACCACGTTGACGGTGAACACCGCCCCGCAGCTGGCACGCACGGCGTTGGGATTGTAAATGTCGGTGAGCGGGTCGCATACTATCACGGCGTCGGCGCCGCTGGCATCGGCACTGCGGAGTATGGCGCCCAGATTGCCGGGCTTTTCCACCGATTCCAGCACAATCACCAGCGAACCGGCCTTTTTAGGCAGGTTTTCCAGCGAACGCACGGGCGTGTTCATAACCGCCACCAGACCTTCGGTCCCTTCGCGGTAGGCTATCTTTGCATAGGCCGCCTTGGAGAGGGAAAATGCTTTGGGAGCGGCCTCTATAAGGCTTTTGATGTCTTCTTGCTGAATGATGTCGGGGCAGAAATACAGCTGGTCCAGGGTGAACCCGGCGGCCAGTGCACGCTCTACCTCGCGGCGCCCTTCTACCACGCACAACCCCTGGCTGCGGCGAAGCGACGACTTTGCCGACAGTGCCACGACGTCTTTAAGACGCTGGTTCTGCAGGGATTCTATGCGTTCCAATGCGGTGGGTCGTTACGCCTCCTGGGCGGGTTTGTCGGCCTTCTTCTCGGGCTTCATCTGCGGGAAGAAGAGCACGTCCTGAATGGTGGTGGAATTGGTCATAAACATCGTGAGTCGGTCTATGCCCATTCCAAGGCCCGAGGTGGGCGGCATACCGTATTCCAGCGCGCGAACAAAGTCCATATCGATGTACATAGCCTCGTCGTCGCCCTTGGCTTTCAGGCGGGCCTGGTCTTCGAAACGCTCGAACTGGTCAATGGGGTCGTTGAGCTCGCTGTATGCGTTGGCCAGCTCCTTGCCGTTTACAAAGAGCTCGAAACGCTCGGTCAGACGGGGATTGCTGCGGTGACGCTTGGTCAGCGGACTCATTTCCACGGGATAGTCGGTTATGAATGTAGGCTGGATAAGGTTATTCTCGCAATATTCACCAAAGATAGCATCCACCAGCTTGCCATAGCCGAAAGAGGGGTCAATGGGGACATTGAGCTTCTTGCAGGTGTCGCGAAGCTCGTCTTCGCTCATAGAGGAGATATCCACGCCGGCGTACTCCTTGATTGCCTCCAGCATAGGCAGGCGGCGGTAGGGGGCCTTGAACTCTATCTCGTTGCCCCAGACGTCGAACTTGGTGCAGCCGTTGGTGGCCATTGCCACCTTCTCCAGCATCTTCTCTACAAACTTCATCATCCAGTTATAGTCCTTGTAGGCGACGTAAATCTCCATACAGGTGAACTCGGGGTTGTGGGTGCGGTCCATACCCTCGTTGCGGAAGTCCTTGGCAAACTCATAGACACCCTTGAAGCCGCCCACAATCAGGCGCTTGAGGTAAAGCTCGTTGGCGATACGCAGGTACAGGGGGATGTCCAGAGTGTTGTGGTGGGTGATGAACGGACGAGCAGCGGCACCGCCGGGGATGCTCTGCAGTATGGGGGTCTCGACCTCCAGGCAGCCCGCCTCGTTGAAGTATTCGCGCATTGTGGATATGATCTTTGCGCGCTTTACAAACACATCGCGAACCTGAGGATTTACGATGAGGTCCACATAACGCTGGCGGTAGCGCAGCTCGGGGTCGGTGAACCCGTCGTGCACGGTGCCGTCTGCGTCGGTCTTGACAATCGGTAGCACGCGCAGTGACTTGCTCAGCACCGTCAGGCTCTTGGCGTGCACGCTCAGCTGGCCGGTCTGGGTAATGAAAGCAAAGCCGGTGATGCCAATAATGTCGCCAATGTCTAGCAGTTTTTTGAAGACGGTGTTGTAGAGGGTCTTGTCCTCGTCGGGGCAGATTTCATCGCGCTTCACATATACCTGGATGCGGCCCGTTTCGTCCTGCAGCTCCATAAACGATGCTGCGCCCATAATGCGGCGGCTCATAATGCGGCCGGCAATGCAGACGTCGTTGAAGTTGTGTTTTTCATCGTCATAGCCGTCTTTGATGTCCTGTGTGGAGGCATTGACGGGGTATTCTGCTGCGGGATAAGGTTCTATGCCCAGCTCGCGAAGTTTTGCGAGGGACTCTCTGCGGAGTATTTCCTGTTCGTTGAGTGTCTGTTCCATAATAACTACAAAAGTACATCTTTTTTTGCCAATAATAAAATAAAGGGGTATCTTTGCTTAATTATGACACCGATTGTAGACAGAAAGTGGATTGTAAAGGAGGCGGGAAACCCCGTCTTGGTGCGTCAGCTGGCACAAGAGCTGGGCATCGACCCCGTCCTGTCCAACCTTCTGGTGCAGCGCGGCATCAAGAGTTATGACGAGGCCCGCGAGTTCTTCCGCCCCGACCTGAGCATGCTCCACGACCCCTTCCTGATGGTGGATATGCAAAAGGCGGTGGACCGCATTGAGCTGGCCGTCAAGCGAAAAGAGAAGATTTTGATTTACGGTGACTACGATGTGGACGGCACCACCGCCGTGGCGCTGATGTACATCTTCTTGAAGTCTGTCACAGACGAGTATCTTCTCAACTACTACATTCCCGACCGTTACGACGAGGGCTACGGCCTTTCGTACAAAGGCATCGACTATGCCCACAAGAAGGGCTGCAGCCTGATCATTACCCTGGACTGCGGCATCAAGGCCATAGAGAAGGTGAAATATGCCGCCAATATGAACATCGACGTCATAATCTGCGACCACCACCTTCCCGACAGCGAGCTTCCCGGAGCTGTGGCTGTGCTGGACCCCAAGCGGTTCGACAATACCTATCCCTTCGATGACCTTTCTGGCTGCGGCGTCGGTTTCAAGCTGGCCCAGGCCTATGCAATGACCCACGGCATTCACCGCGAGCAGGTGCTGGAGCTTCTGGACCTGCTGGTTGTGAGCATCGCCTCCGACCTCGTGTCTGTCACCGGAGAGAACCGCGTGCTGGCATATTTCGGCCTCAAGCAGCTCAACAGCCACCCCCGCAAGGGCCTGCAGAGCATTATAAAGCTGGCCGGCCTGGAAAAGCACCTCATCACCATAGACGAGATAGTGTTCAAGATTGGCCCGCGCATCAACGCCGCCGGCCGTATGGAGTCCGGCCGCACCGCGGTGGACCTGCTGATTGCCGGCGATGACGCAAGCGCCAGCAAAATCGGCGATGAAATCAACAACCACAACAACGAGCGCAAGAGCATAGACCGCGAAATCACTTTCGAGGCCATAAATATGGTCAAGAACAACAGCGATTTCGACAACAAGAAGTCCACCATAGTATACAACCCGTCCTGGCACAAGGGCGTTGTAGGTATCGTGGCATCCAGGCTTGTAGAGGCGTTTTACCGTCCCACCATAGTCCTTACCAAATCGGCAGAAGGGTTCATTGCCGGCAGCGCCCGCAGCGTGGCCGGGTTTGACCTCTACGAGGCCATCGAGTCCTGCTCTGACCTTCTGGAGAACTTTGGCGGGCACACCTACGCCGCCGGTCTCACAATGAAAGAAGAGAACTTTGCAGAGTTCTCCCGCCGCTTCGAAGAGCACGTGGCCAAAGTCATAAACGACGATATCCTTACCCCCATCATAAATGTGGACTCTTATCTGGAATTCAACCAGATAACCCCCAAATTCTTCCGCCTGCTGAAGCAGTTCCAGCCCTTCGGCCCCGGCAATCCTTCTCCTGTATTCTGGTCAGAGAGGGTATACGACAACGGCAACGGCCGCTGCGTGGGCACCGACAACGGCCACCTTAAGCTGGAGTTGATTCAGGAAGAGAATTCATATCCGGCAATGTCGGCCATAGCCTTCAACCAGTCGGACCACT
The DNA here is from genome assembly GCA_016290415.1 of Bacteroidales bacterium. Lineage (GTDB taxonomy): Bacteria > Bacteroidota > Bacteroidia > Bacteroidales > UBA932 > Equibacterium. The sequence goes on along the minus strand of JAEETP010000075.1, from coordinate 3,057 downwards.
TTGCCCACATTCAGGAGGGCAATCCCATAGATATCTGCTATTCCATTGCAGAGAATTACTACCGCGGCCTGGCCAACATCCAGCTCCGTATCAAGGATATCAAAGACAGGGAAGATATCTTCTAAACAAAACAGCCGGCCCCGCAAGGAGCCGGCTGTTTTGCTGTGATCATCAACTTACAGTCTCTTCTTCAGCTCAGCAGCCAGTTCTTCGTAGCCGGGCTTGCCAAGCAGGGCGAACATATTCTTCTTGTAGGCCTCCACGCCGGGCTGGTTGAAAGGATTCACGCCCAGCACGTAGCCGCTTATGCCGCAGGCCTTCTCAAAGAAGTAGAACAGCCATCCGAGGTTGAATTCGTCCATACTGGGGATTTCTACCTTGATCTGCGGGACGCCGCCGTCTATATGTGCAATAATAGTTGCGTTCATAGCGGCCTCGTTGCACTCCTCTACACGCCTGCCTGCCAGATAGTTGAGGTTGTCGAGATTGTCCTTGTCAAAGGGGATGAGCATCTCGCGCCGGCAGCTTGCAACGTGGAGTACGGTCTCGAACAGGGTGCGCTCACCTTCCTGAATGTACTGACCCATAGAGTGCAGGTCGGTGGTGTTGGTCACGCTTGCGGGGAAGATGCCCTTGCCGTCCTTGCCCTCGCTCTCGCCAAAGAGCTGTTTCCACCATTCTGAAACATAGAGCAGGCGGGGATTGTAATTCACCAGGATTTCTGTCTTGTAACCGGCGTCGTAGAGCATATTTCTCAGAGCCGCATATTGGATAGAAGGGTTGCTTTCGCTGCGCTCGCTGCAGACTTTCTCAGCCTCCTGTGCGCCGCGGACCATAGCGTCTATGTCATAGCCTGCAAGTGCGATGGCCAGTAGACCCACGGGAGTCAGCACCGAATAACGGCCGCCGATGTTGTCTTCAATGACAAAGGTGGTATAACCCTGTGCTGTAGCCAGACTCTTCAGAGCGCCGCGGTTGCGGTCGGTAACGGCAACAATACGTTTGGCAGATTCTTCCATACCGTATTTCTGCTCTATATATTGCTTCACGATGCGGAATGCTACAGCCGGCTCTGTGGTTGTTCCAGATTTGGAAATAACCACGCAGGCGGTGTTGCGGTCTTCGATGACATCGGTGAGTTCTGCCAGATAATCTTCGCTCATATTGCTTCCGGCAAAGAGTATATGCATCCCTTTATTAGACAGTTTTGCTGTGAAATTGTGGCCTAGCGCACTTATGGCAGCCTTTGCTCCAAGGTAGCTGCCGCCGATGCCGATGACTACCACCGTATCGATATTCATTGCCTGCCAGCGGGATACAACATCCTTGTATTCATCCATCACCTCTTTGGTAATGGTGCTGGGGAGATGGTTCCAACCGATAAAGTCGTTTCCGGCGCCACTGCCTGACTCCAAGGTGTCGAATCCCTTGAGCGCCTTGTCCATATAGGAGTTAATCTGCTGTTCGTTTGCGAATGGCTTGCATCCGCTCTTGTCAATCGTGATCATTTTATATGTGTTTTTAATTTTTGTCCAAACTTCAAAGGTACACCATATGGCTTGAAAATGAAAATCTTTCAAAAATCTTTGGTTAATTGAAAAAATAGCATACCTTTGCATTCCCCAAAGGAACACCTGCCCAGGTGGTGGAATTGGTAGACACGCTACTTTGAGGGGGTAGTGCCTGTTTTAGGGCGTGCAAGTTCAACTCTTGTCCTGGGCACAAAAAAAGCAGACGAAAGTCTGCTTTTTTTGTGCCCAAAGGGCACTTATTTTACTAGGGGGCGCTGCTCCCGAATACAAAAAAAGAGACCCTTGTGGGGGCCTCTCTAAATCGCCTGAGTTTCTAATAATTAGAAACGGTCTTCGCTGGAAACGGTGAGTTTCTTGCGACCGTGACGGCGACGTGCTGCAAGCACGCGACGGCCGTTGGGAGTGGACATACGCTCGCGGAAGCCGTGTTTGTTGCGACGCTTGCGGATAGAGGGCTGAAATGTGCGTTTCATATCGTGTATTTTTTATTATTTCGATTTTTTGGGACTGCAAAAGTAAATAGTCTTGAGCAAATTACCAAAAATTATTGCGATATGACCACAACTTTTTTCGTTTCGAACCAATCTTCTTTGAAAAACAGGCTTATATCGCTGATCATCACCTTCTTGGGATTGAGCAGCCAGCGCGAGTAGCACATCTGAAGTTCCGATTCCACATCGCCGCCCTTGAGGCAGATGATGCCTTTACGGTACTTTCCGCGGACCCACGGGATGAATTTGTCCATCGATGTCACGGCGCGCGAAACCACCCAGTCATAGGTGTCGGGCAGGCTCTCTGCCCGGGCGTTGACCGTCTGCACATTCTCCAGCCCCAGAGCTTCGGCCACGGCCCCCGCAACCTTGATTTTCTTGCCGATTGAGTCGCATAGGGTAAACTGGTTGCCTGGATAATAGATGGCTAGCGGGATGCCGGGAAAGCCGCCGCCGGTGCCGACGTCCAGAATGCTCTGTCCGGCAGGGGAGAGGGAACTGTCAAAGGCTGCCGCAATGGCCAGGGAGTGCAGCACGTGGTGCTGGTAGAAGCACTCCATATCCTTGCGTGAAATCACGTTTATCTTGGAATTCCAGTCGGCATAGAGGTCCTGCAGCGCTGCAAACCGCTCGCGCCGCCTGGGGTCCAGTCCGGGGAAATATTTAAGCAGTTCTTCCATTAATGTGCCTCCAGCCAGTTTTTGCCGGCATTGCAGTCCACGATTACCGGGACGGCCAGCTTGCAAACGTTCTGCATCTGCTCCACAACCATCTTCATAAGTTTTTCCCTCTCATCTTCGTACACGTCAAACAGCAGTTCGTCGTGTATCTGAAGCACCATACGGCTGCGGTAGCCGTCTTCTTTCAAACGCCTGTGCACGGCAATCATAGCCAGTTTTATGATGTCGGCGCTACTCCCCTGGATGGGTGCATTCACGGCATTGCGCTCTGCCAGGCTGCGGACGGTGAAATTCTTGGAGTTTATGTCGGGAAGATAGCGACGCCGGCCGAAAATGGTCTCTACATAACCCTTT
>JAEETP010000074.1 GCA_016290415.1 Bacteroidales bacterium | reverse complement strand
GGCATTGGTGTGGGCGCTGTAGACCACGATGTCGTTTTTCACCGCCAGGGTAATGATCTCTCCCAGGAAATTGTCGGGAGAAATCTTCTTGATGCCGCGGAAAATCAGGGGATGATGGGTCACAATCATATCGGCGCCGCGGCGGACCGCCTCCCGCACCAGGTCGGGGGTGCAGTCAAAGCCCACCAGCACGGCCTTTACCTCTGCCTGCGGGCTGCCTATGCAAAAGCCGGAATTGTCCCACTCGGCAGCTGTGTCCAGCGGGGCGAAATCCTCTATTATCCGCGCTATTTCAAAGGCCTTCATAGCGCTAGATGTTGTCGTGTATCTGCTGCAGCATGTCCCGGATGCCCTTCAGGCGAAGCGCCACGTCGGCGCGGTTGTCGCCCTGCGAGTTGTTTTTCATAACCTTGGCTGCGCCCTCGAGCGTCATTCCGCGCTCTTTGATGTACATATGCAGCTTTTTGAAGGTTTCCACATCGTCCGGAGAGAACAGGCGGTTGCCCTTCTTGTTGCGCATAGGGTTGATGAGTTCCGGGAAGGTATTGGCCCAGAAACGCACCAGAGAGGTGCTCTCGCCCAGAATCTCGGCCACTTCGCCGATAGTGTAGCACATTTTTGCCATCGCTATATCATTTTTCGTTATCAGTTCATCACTTACGGTGATAACCCACCTAATCCAACGACTGACCGGCGGTACCGGCAATCAGCAGCATCTCGCTGTAGGTGGCGGGGCTTAGGGAACCGAAAAAGTAATTCACAGGATCCACCGCCCGGCCGCTCTTGCGCACTTCGTAATGCAGCGTGGTGGTAAAGGCGGCGCCGCTGGCCCCGACCTTGCCCACAACCTTGCCGCGGGCCACTTTCTGGTTTATCGCCACATATATTTCGCTCAGGTGGGCATACACACTCCTCAAGCCGTTCCCGTGATCGATAATCACCATATTGCCCATTCCGCCGCCCTGCCTGAGCACCTCAACCACGGTGCCAGCTCCGGTGGCAATGACTTCGGTGCCATAGGCCGCCATAAGGTCTATGCCCGTGTGTACCGCCATCGACTTGAAAAACGGGTTTATTTTCCTGCCCACCGTGGCGCCGGTCTGCGCGATTGTAAAGTTACGCAAAGGAATGACAGACGGAAAATTATTTTTATTGAAATTTTCGCTTTCCAGCTGTTCGTTTATGGCCCGAATCTGGCGGTCTACCTGCGCCGCAGTGCTGCAAAGGCCCTCCAGGACAGCCCCCGATTCGTCTATCAGCTGCTGCTCGCTTTCTGCATAGAACTGCTCCAGCCGCTGCTCCGGGTCGGAGCCGTACAGCATCTCGGCCGTGGGCGGGTCAATGTCAAAGATATTGTTGTAGATCTGCCTGTCGCGGAGCTCCAGACCCTCCAGCACGTCGTCCACCAGGTCGCTGCGCTCCAGAAGATTGTCGTAGTGCTCGCTAAGATAGCCGTTCTCTGCCATAAGCGCACGCTCCCTGCCGCTGGTGAAAATCAGCGAGTAGGCGACGTAGCAGATCAGCGCCGCCAGCAGGCTCAGGCCAATGTATTTAAGAACAGAGCGCATCACTGTTTCAATTTGTCTGCAGAGCGGACCTGCGTCATATAAAGTTTGGGATCTATCTTGCTGTCAAAAAAGTTCCTGGGGTTGACCTGCTGCGACTTGTACAGCACTTCGTAGTGCAGGTGCACTCCGGTGGCACGTCCGCTGCTGCCCATAGTGGCAATCTGGTCGCCGCGGGATACCTTCTGCCCCTTGACCACATTGGCGGCGTGCAGGTGCGCATAGCGGGTAGAATAGCCAAAGCCGTGGTTGATGTCCACCTCGTTGCCATAGCCGTTGTCGCTGTATTTTACGTCGGTGACCACACCGTCTGCGGCTGCGTATATCGGGGTCCCTTTCTGGCCGGCGATGTCGGTGCCGCTATGGAAGAATACCGACTGGAAAATGGGGTGCAGGCGATAGCCGAACGGCGATGTGATGCTCACTCCGGCGGGGCACACCGGGAACAGCGTGGGAATGCTGTGGGCCATATCTTCCAGGTGGGTGGAAATTTTTTCGATGTCGTCAAACGATTTGGACTGCAGGGTGGCCTTCTTCTCTATGATGTCCTGTCGGCGGACCGTCTCGGTAAGGAAGCCGGCATTGTCAAAATCCTGCAGCAAGGAATATCTGGCGGCAGAAGTATAGCCGGCGTTGCGCACCGCGGTGGGGATTTCGTCCATACCGAAGATGGGCCGGTAGACTTTGTTGTCGCGCATCTCCAGCTCTCCCAGCCGCTCTGCCTGCAAAAGGGTCTTCTGGTTCAGGTATTCAATCTTTTCCATAAGCACCGCATTGCGCTTGCTCAGATACATCTGCTTGAGGCTGGGCAGCGGGAAAAGCAGATTGGCAAGCACAAACAGCACAATGCCCGCGCCAACCGCGGCACACACGGCAAACAGCCGGCTGCGCTTGGGATCTTTCCCCTGGCCTGCGGCCTCCGCTGCGGGGTTGTATGTGCTCTCTTCGTTTGCCATCTTTAAAAAAATGCAAGCATTTTTACTGCAATAAGTGTGCTAAGTTAAATATTTTGATTAAATAAACTATCTTTGCGGGTTAATTGAAACTATGTTTAAAAATATATGATGACTTCTAAAGAGATCAGGCAGACTTTCCTGGATTTTTTCGCCTCCAAAGGCCACACAATTGTGCCGTCGGCGCCTATGGTTGTCAAAAACGACCCCACGCTGATGTTTACCAACGCCGGTATGAACCAGTTCAAAGAGTGGTTCCTGGGCAACGCGGCGCCCAAATATCCCCGGGCGGCCGACACCCAGAAGTGCCTTCGCGTGAGCGGCAAGCACAATGACCTGGAGGAGGTGGGCCACGACACCTATCACCACACAATGTTCGAGATGCTGGGCAACTGGAGTTTCGGCGATTATTTCAAGAAAGAGGCGATAGGCTGGGCCTGGGAACTCCTGACCGAGATTTACAAGCTGGACAAGAGCCGTCTCTACGCCACCGTTTTCGAGGGTTACGCCCCCGACGGGCTGGAGATGGACTCCGAGGCAAAGGGCTACTGGCAGCAGTATCTGCCCGACGACCACATCCTGCTTGGCAACAAGCACGACAATTTCTGGGAAATGGGCGACACCGGCCCCTGCGGCCCTTGCAGCGAGATCCACATTGACCTTCGCGACGAGGCCGAAATCGCCGCCAAGCCCGGTGCAGAGCTGGTGAACGAAGGCCATCCGCTGGTCATAGAGATATGGAACCTGGTGTTTATGCAGTACAACCGCAAGGCCAACGGCAGCCTGGAGAACCTGCCCGCCCGCCACATCGACACCGGTATGGGCTTCGAGCGCCTCTGTATGGCACTCCAGGGCAAGAAGAGCAACTACGACACCGATGTTTTCACCGGTATGATTGCCTCTATCGCCGGCCTGTGCGGCAAGGAATATAACCAGAGCGAGCAGACGGCCGTGGCTATGCGCGTAATCGCCGACCACATCCGTGCCATCAGCTTCTCCATTGCCGACGGCCAGCTGCCCAGCAACAACAAGGCGGGTTATGTGATACGCCGCATCCTGCGCCGCGCCGTGCGCTACGGCTACACTTTCCTGGATCTGAAAGAGCCGTTCCTGTGCCTGCTGGTTCCCACGCTGGTGGCCGAGATGGGCGACGCCTTCCCCGAGCTTAAAGCTCAGCAGACCCTGATTACCCGCGTCATCAAAGAAGAGGAAGAGGCCTTCCTGCGCACGCTGGACAAGGGTATCCGCCTTATGGACTCCATTATGGAGAAATCCAAGGCCACCAAGGTCATCAGCGGCGTGGACGCTTTCACCCTCTATGACACTTTCGGATTCCCCATTGACCTCAGCGAGCTGATTGCCCGCGAAAACGGCTACACTATAGACCTTGGCGAGTTCAACGTAGAGCTCGAGAAGCAGAAAAACCGCGCCCGCAACGCCACTGCCGTAGAGGCCGGCGACTGGGTGGAGCTGCTCCCCGGCACCGAGAGCGAGTTTGTGGGTTACGATATGCTTGAGGCAGATGCCCGCATAGTCAAATACCGCACTGTAAAGGCCAAGGGCAAAGAGCAGATACAGATTGTGCTGGACCGCACCCCGTTCTATGCCGAGATGGGCGGCGAGGTCGGTGACACCGGCGAACTGGTCTCTGCAGAAGGCGAAAAGCTTGAGGTGCTCAACACCATCAAAGAGAACGGCCTGGCCATCCACCTGGTGGACCGCCTGCCCGGCGACCCCGCAGCCGATTTCACCGCAAAGGTAGATGCAGAGCGCCGCACCAACATCGCCAACAACCACACCGCGACCCACCTGCTGCACTTTGCACTGCGCAAGATACTGGGTACTCACGTAGAGCAGAAGGGTTCTTACGTGGGCGCCGCATCGTTCCGCTTTGACTTCTCACACTACGAGAAGGTCTCCAAAGAGACTCTGGACAAGGTAGAGCGTATGGTCAACCAGCTCATCCGCGCCAACGCCCCTCTGGAGGAATTCCGCGACATCAGCATAGACGAGGCCCGCAGTCGCGGCGCAATGGCGCTGTTCGGCGAGAAATACGGCGACAAGGTCCGTATGATAAAGTTTGGTGATTCCACCGAGCTTTGCGGCGGCTGCCACGCCAGCGCAACCGGCAACATCGGTTACTTCAGAATCCTTTCGGAGAGCGCAGTTGCCGCCGGTATCCGCCGCATAGAGGCCACCACCGGCATCAACGCAGAGCTTTCTGTGGATGTTATGGAGGATATCCTCGAGAGAGTCAAGGCTATGTTTGGCAACGCCGGCGATCCCGCCGCAGCCGTGGGCCGCATCATAGAAGAGAACGAGCAGTACAAGAAGGCTATGGAGGCCATCGCCAAAGAAAAGATGGCCGACCTCAAGGCTTCTATTGTAGCCAATGCAAAAGAGGTGAACGGCATCAAGTTGATGACCCTCACCGAGTGCCCTTCTATGGATTTTGCCAAGGGCATCGCCCACGACCTGCACGGTGAATGCAGCTCAGCGGCATTTGTGGCAGCCTTTGAATCTTCCGACAAGAAACCTTGCCTGGTGGTTATGTACACCGATGACCTGGTGGCTGCCGGCCGCGACGCCAGCGCCGATATCCGCCAGGCCGCACAGGCAATCCAGGGCGGCGGCGGCGGACAGAAGTTCCTCGCCACTGCCGGTGGCAAGAATGTTGCAGGTCTTTCCGAGGCTTTGAATAAACTCACCGAACTGGCTGCCAGATAATCTTCCGTGAAAAGGCTCGACAGGTACATACTCAATTCTTTCCTGGGACCGTTTATCCTGACGTTCTCTATAGTGCTGTTCATCCTTGTGATGCAGTTCCTGTGGCTTTACGTAGACGAATTGGTGGGAAAGGGTCTGTCCCTGGGAGTCATCTTCGAATTTATGGCCTGGGGCAGCGCCACCCTGCTACCGCTGGTTCTGCCGCTGGCAACCCTGCTGGCCTCCATTATGACGCTGGGCGGTATGGGAGAGAACAACGAGCTGCTGGCCATCAAGAGTGCCGGCATTTCGCTGGGCCGCGTGCTGCTGCCGCTGGTTTTCGTGGCGGTGGCCATCTCCATAGGCGCCTTCTTCATCTCAAACGACCTGATTCCGGTCGCCTACAAGAAGATTTATGCGCTTAGGGACGACATCGGCCGCACCAAAAAAGTCATCAAGATTCCCACCGGCATCTTTTACGACGGCATCGACGGCTATGTGCTGCGCGTGGACCGTCACGACGAGGTCACAGAGGGCCTGATGCACGACATTCTGGTGTACGACCACACCCATTCGCAGGGCAACGTAAGTATGACTGTGGCCGACTCGGGCTGGATACACGTTTCCGACGACGGCTCCACCATCATCTTCAAGCTCTACAACGGCACTTCATACCAAGAAGAGAATGTATTCAAGTCGCGCGACACGACTCTCAAGCAGGACATCATCACCTTTGACGACCAGACAATGATGGTGGCCCGCGAGGACTATTCTTTCGAGCGCAGCGACGACGAGCGCTTTGGCAACGAGGTTATGGCCAAGGACTTGAAGACTCTTGTGCACGACCGCGACTCGCTGGCCGGCGAATTTGCCCAAGAGCGTCCCGCCATTATCAGGCGCTTTACATACGGCAATAACTTTAAGTATATCAACCAGATAGACACCACGCTGGTGATGTACAAGGGGCTTGGCGAGGCGCCCGGCTGGAAGTTCAAGGCCTATAAAGATTCCGTGATGACGGCCCGCACCGCCCGCGACCTGGAACTGGTGCAGCACGCCCTGGAGGGGCTGGAAGCCCAGAAGGAGGCTCTGGCGGACTACGACCGGAATGTATACCGCTACGTCTCCCCCATCCGCAAGATGACCATAGAGCAGTTCCGCAAGTTCACCCTTTCGCTGGCCTGCCTGCTGTTCTTCTTTATCGGTGCGCCTCTGGGCAGCATTCTGCGCAAGGGCGGCCTGGGCACCCCGGTGATTGTGTCGGCGCTGATTTTTATGCTCTACTGGGTCATCGACATCAGCGGCAAGAAACTGGCCAGGGACGGCGCCATAACGCCGTTCGAAGGGGCCTTTATTTCCAGTGCGGTGCTGTTGCCTGTGGGTATGGCCCTGCTATGGGCTGCCGTTCGCGAGAAGACCTTCGACTTCAACTCCGTCAAGTTCTGGTTCAAGAGACTGTTCCAGAATATCGATAAGCTGCTGCACAAGGCCATCAGCTTCTTCAAGAAGAACCACGGTATCATCAGGGTGGTTTATATGGGTACGCCCGAGTTTGCAGTAGGCCCGCTCAAGGCACTGCTGGAGAGCGAGTACCAGATTGCCGGCGTGGTCACAGTGCCCGACAAGCCCAGCGGCCGCGGCCTCAAGATGAACGAGAGCGCCGTGAAGCAGTTCGCCGTAGAGCACAACCTGCCGCTGCTGCAGCCCGTCTCGTTGAAGAGCCCCGATTTCCTGGAGCAACTTCGCGCCTTGGATGCCGATATGTTTATTGTGGTGGCCTTCCGTATGCTGCCCAAGGAGGTTTGGCAGATGCCGCGTCTGGGCACCTTTAACCTGCACGCTTCGCTGCTGCCGCGCTACCGCGGCGCCGCCCCCATCAACTGGGCCATCATCAACGGCGAGAAGCAGACGGGCGTGACCACGTTCTTGATAGACGAGCAGATAGACACCGGCCGCATCCTGTTCAGCGAGCCTTGTATGATAGAGGAATACGACACCTTTGGCAGCTTGTCAGAGAAATTGTGCAAGATTGGCTCCGCCTTGGTGATCAAGACCGCCGACGCCCTCTCGCGCCGCCGTGCAAAGCCGCAGGAGCAGGACTCTTTTGCCCGCCTGATACCCGCGCCCAAACTCACCAAGGAGACCTGTCATATCAACTGGAACAAAGAGGGCTACGAGATTGTAAATCTGGTGCGCGGCCTTGCCCCCGCCCCCGCTGCATTTGCTACGCTGGTCAATAACGGCGAGCAGACCACTATGAAGGTGTTCGAGGCTTACGTCTATATGGACGACGAGCCCGCCGCACCCGGCACGGTGATTACCGACGGCAAGACCTATCTGGGTGTCGCCTGCGGCCACTACACCGTCCGTCTGCTGGATGTGCAGCTGGCTGGCAAGAAACGTATGGATATCGCCGCCTTCCTGCGCGGCTGGCATCCCGGCGAAGATTGCAAGTTTGTTTAGTCCGCACCCCGCCCCGTGTCAAACCCCAAGACCATAGTGATACTGGCTGCCGGAGAGTTTCCCCGGAAGGCCTCTGTGCTGCGCCTGCTGGATGAGGCCGATATGATAGCCTGCTGCGACAGCGCGGCCGTAAAGCTGCTTGAGCAGGGCCGCCGCAGTTTCTCCAGCGGCGAGCTGGAAGAGGGGCTGCACCTGGGCGAAAGCCGCTGGGAGCCCGGCCTGATAGTGGGCGATATGGACTCTCTCCCGCTCGATATCAGGGAGCACTATGCCGACAGAATGGTGTTCTGCCACGGCCAGGACGACAACGACCTCACCAAGACTTTTCACGAAGTCATCAAACTCTCGCCGGACGTGATCCACATTCTGGGCGCCACCGGACTGCGCGAAGACCACGCCCTGGCCAACATCTCCCTGCTGGCCGATTACCAGAGAGAAGCCCCGCAATGCCAAATCGATATAGTGAGCGATTATGGCCGCTTCGTGGCCGCCAGCGGGCAGCATACTTTCGCTTCAGAGCCCGGCCAGGAGGTCAGCATTTTCGCCTTTGACCATTCACTGCATATGACCGCCGCGGGCCTGCAATACCCGCTGGACGGCGTCGTGTTCGACACCCTCTGGAAGGCCTCTCTGAACGTCGCCACCGGCACATCATTCACCCTAAGTCCCAACAACGACTCCGCCTATCTGGTATACCTCCCGCGGTAGGTATAACAACAACGGGACCGGAAATATAACTATTCCGGTCCCGTTGATTGCCACAAAACAGACTGTTAATGAGCTGGCTGCACTACGGGGAATGAGAACAGGTAAACTCCTTGATTCTCACTCTCGCGCCTTACAACGCTTACATAACAACTTCTTTCCTTGCCAGTGGTGTTGGCCTGATAATATGCTGTAACGGTATATTTTACCCCTTTCCTATTTTCGGTCATTTCCGGAGCGGAAACAGTATATCTGGTAAACATAGTATTGGAATAGAAACCGCTGGTGCTGTTACAATACATAATATCGTCAAATTTCATTGCAGGGAGTTCCGGACCGTCATAATTATTTGCATAACGGTATAGGTCAATATAAACTTCGAAGACGAAATAGCCGGCGCCCTGAGAAACAACTATGGGCTCCATCTCTTCGGTTACATCATCAGTCTCAAAATAGTAGTCATCTGCTCCTTCTGCCAATATTTCAGAGCCCACGATATGCAATTTATAAACTCGTGATGTACCGTCGGGGAAAAAGGCCATCAAGTCAATGTCGGCCGGCGAATAATCTTTCCACCACTGGCCCCAGTCATACACCACGGGCTCCTCAACCCTTTTGAGAATGACGTTGCCCGATTTGGCATCTATGGGCTCAAATACAACGACCTCCTGGCTGTGTATCGGATCACCGGAAAAGACATTGACGTTTGCAACCAGTGTGACGTCATCGATGCTCTTAAGATCACCGGTGAGGGTATACGGGAGAATTATCTTACCGGTGCGGAAAGATTCCACGCTTTCACAGAAAGAATAATAGTGACGCACGCCGTCACCCACTGTAAAGCCGTAGCCCTCTTTCTCGCCATAGGCAACAGGTATCACCGTGCCGTCGGCCAGGGTTATTGTCAGAGTGTTGCCGTCGGCGGTGATGGTCTTGATAGGATTCTCGGCTGACGGCTTGTTGTCAATAGTAATGCTGGAGCCGTCGCCAAAGTTGAACGTAACGTCGGTCCCTGACTGCGAATACGATGTAACCGGCTTGCCGGAGTCAAGTTTCTGAAGAAGAGACTGGTAGGCCTCAAGGGCGCTCACGCGGCGCTGCAGGTCGCTGTCGTCGTACTTGCTGCAGCCGGCCAGCATCAGTGCCAGCACAGCCACCATCATAAACGAAAGAATCTTTTTCATAGGAGTATGTATTATAGTTAAA
>JAEETP010000073.1 GCA_016290415.1 Bacteroidales bacterium | reverse complement strand
TACGACCTGCAGGATGCCTATAAGAGTATCAGCGAAAGCCTTAGCCATGCTGCGACCTATAATAGCCGCAAGGTTCACATCACATTTATCAACTCAGAGCTGTTGGAGGCTGATGATGCTTCGTTATGGGAAACACTGAAGTGCCAGAACGGACTTGTGATTTGCCCCGGATTCGGGCAGCGCGGAAATAAGGGAAAAATTCTGGCTGTGAAATATGCCCGTGAGAATAATGTCCCGTGCTTTGGCATTTGCCTGGGAATGCAGATGATGGTGATTGAATTTGCCCGCAATGTGCTTGGCTATTCCGATGCCGACAGCACAGAGATGAATGCCGACACCACACATAATGTAATAGACCTGATGGAAGAGCAGAAGGTTATAAAGCAGATGGGCGGCACAATGCGTCTTGGCGAGTATCCGTGCTTGATCCGCAGTGGCAGCCGTGCACTTGAGGCTTACGGTGGCAAAGCAGAAATCCGTGAGCGCCATCGCCACCGCTATGAGTTCAACAATGCGTACAGAAACGAATTTGAATCTGCCGGGATGCAGTGTGTGGGTATAAATCCAGACTCGGACCTGGTTGAGATGGTAGAAATCCCCGGTTTAAGATGGTTCATCGGCACCCAGTTCCACCCGGAGTATTCATCCACAGTGCTCCATCCGCACCCGTTGTTTATGAGTTTCATTAAGAGCAGTATTGAAAAGAAATGATGAAGAAGATAGAAGCCATTGTGCGCAAGACGCACTTTGAAGATGTCAAGCAGGCACTGTTTGACGCAGATATTAACTGGTTTTCATATTCTGAAGTCAAGGCCATCGGTCAGGACCGGGAAGACCGCATATATCGCGGGGTCATGTACTCTACGGACGTGATTTCGCGCATAGAGATAACCATAGTATGCCGCGAGCAGTTTGTTGAGCCAGCCATTAAAGCCATTCTCTCGGCCGCTCATACCGGAGAGGTGGGTGACGGCCGTATATTCGTGAGCGATGTGATAGACACCTGGTCAATAAGGACAGGAGAGCACGGAGAAACAGTGCTTAGAGATAAGAAATAGGAGAGAATCAATATGAATGAGATAGCCTTGTCTTTGGATACAGTATGGATGTTGCTGGCAGCGATGCTGGTATTCTGGATGCAGCCGGGATTCGCCCTTTGCGAAGCCGGTTTTACACGCAGCAAGAACACCGTCAATATTCTTATGAAGAACTTTGTGGACTTCATTCTGGGGTCGCTGCTCTTCTTTTTCGTCGGTTTCGGGTTTATGTTCGGGAGCGACGGAGCCGGTTTTATAGGTACCCCCAACTGGGGCAGTCTTTCCTTTTATAAAGGGGATCTGCCGGTAGAGGGATTCTTGATTTTCGAGACGGTATTCTGCGCAACCGCAGCCACCATTGTGAGCGGTGCCATGGCAGAGCGGACCAAGTTCTCGATGTATCTTGTTTACAGTGCATTCATTTCATTGCTGATTTACCCTGTCGAGGGACATTGGACTTGGGGAGGCGGCTGGCTGGATCAACTCGGATTTCACGATTTTGCCGGCAGTGCCATTGTGCACAGTGTCGGCGGCGTTCTGGCACTTATCGGCGCCCTTGCACTTGGCCCACGCATCGGGAAATATGGAAAGGATGGGAAAAGCCGGGCGATTCCCGGCCATAATCTGGCCCTGGCAGCACTGGGTGTGTTTATCCTTTGGCTTGGCTGGTTCGGATTCAACCCTGGAAGTCAGCTTGCTGCCAGCGGTGAGGTAAACCGAACGGCTATATCACACGTATTCCTGACCACCAATCTTTCCGCGGCGGCCGGCGGAGCGGCAACCCTGTTCCTTACCTGGATCAAATATGGTAAACCATCACTGTCGCTTATGCTCAACGGTATCCTTGCCGGGCTTGTCGGCATTACGGCGGGCTGCGATGTCGTTTCGCCCTGGGGTGCAGTCATCATTGGCCTGGTCTGCGGCATAGTGCTGGTATTCGCGATTGAATTCATTGACCACAAGCTGCATATCGATGACCCAGTAGGTGCATCGTCGGTCCATGGTGTATGCGGCATCATTGGAACGGTAATGACCGGCCTGCTCGCTACCGAAACCGGCCTGTTTTATAACGGTGGCTGGCATTTCTTCTTGGTTCAGTGTCTAGGTATACTGGTAATTGATCTTTGGGCCGCCGCATGTGGCTTTATCCTTTTCTTCGGTATAAAGAAAATATGCGGCCTGCGTGTGGAACCGCGTGTGGAAGAAGAGGGACTAGATGTATATGAACACGGCGAGAGCTGCTATAATTAATACATAGTATGTGCGGAATAGTAGGAATATTCAATATCGACGGGCAGTCCGAAGCATTTCGCCTGAAGGCTTTGGAGATGAGTCGCCGTATCAGGCACCGCGGCCCTGACTGGAGCGGTATATGGTGTGGCGGGAATGCAATTCTGGCCCACGAACGACTGAGTATTGTTGATCCCGAAAGTGGCCGGCAACCGCTTTTTTCGCCAGACGGCAGTATGGTGCTGGCGGTAAACGGCGAGATTTATAACCATAAGGATATCCGACGCCGTTTCGCAGGCAAATATGCGTTCCAGACCGGCAGCGATTGCGAAGTTATCCTGGCGCTCTACAACGAGATGGCCTGTGAAGATGACCTTTCTCACCAGCGCATCTCTGCTATGTTGGAATCACTCAGCGGAATATTTGCCTTCGCTTTATATGATACCAACAGCAATAATTACTTGATTGCACGCGACCCGATAGGGGTGATTCCTTTGTATATCGGCTATGATTCCGATGGAAAGGTCTATATCGCCTCAGAATTGAAAGCCCTCGAGGGTGAGTGCGAGCGCTATGAACCATTCCTGCCAGGCCATTATTACTGGAGCGGAGATGGTACTCTCAAACGATGGTATTCCCGCGACTGGATGGACTATGACTTGGTTAAGGACAATACCGCCAGCAGCGAGGATATCAGGCAGGCATTGCGCGGTGCGGTGAAACGCCAACTGATGAGTGACGTGCCCTACGGCGTGCTGCTCTCGGGCGGTTTGGATTCCAGCATAGTGTCGGCAATTGCAGAGAGTTACAGTCAGAACCGAATTGAAGATGACAGCCGCACCAGGGCCTGGTGGCCGCGTTTGCACAGTTTCGCGGTAGGGCTCAAAGGGGCGCCCGATCTGGCCAAAGCGCGCCTTGTGGCAGCGCATATCGGCACTGTTCACCACGAAATCAACTATACCGTTCAAGAAGGACTTGACGCCATTCGCGATGTGATTTATTATATTGAAACCTATGATGTCACCACCGTGCGTGCATCCACTCCTATGTATTTGCTGGCGCGTGTCATTAAGTCTATGGGTATCAAAATGGTGCTTTCGGGAGAGGGTGCGGATGAAATCTTTGGCGGCTATCTGTATTTCCACAAAGCGCCATCTGCCCGCGATTTCCACGACGAGACGGTTAGGAAGATATCCAAACTGCATATGTATGACTGCCTTCGTGCCAACAAAAGCCTTTCTGCCTGGGGCGTGGAGGGGCGCGTCCCTTTCCTGGATACGGAATTCCTGGATGTGGCAATGCGTACAAATCCTAAAGCAAAAATGTGCAGCGGCGATATCATAGAGAAAAAGATTCTGCGCGAAGCCTTTTCCGATATGCTTCCGGAAGATATAGTCTGGCGCCAGAAAGAGCAGTTCAGCGACGGAGTGGGGTATTCGTGGATAGATTCGCTCAAGAAAATCACTTCCGAGGCAGTGAGCGATGAACAGATGGCTCACGCCACCGAGCGCTTCCCCATAAATCCACCGGCCAATAAAGAGGAATACTACTACAGAAGTATCTTCGAAGAGCATTTCCCTTCTGAATCGGCGGCTCGCAGCGTGCCGCAGGAGGCAAGCGTAGCCTGTTCCACGGCGATTGCCCGCGAATGGGATGAGGCATTCAAAAATCTAAATGACCCCAGCGGACGGTCTGTAGCGGGCATACACAATCAAGCATATTGATATGGAACAGCTGAAGCACGAGTGCGGAGTGGCAATGATCAGATTGCTTAAACCCGAGTCGTTTTACGAAGAGAAATACGGCAGAGGCTGGGCAATGGGCAAACTCTATCTGATGATGGAGAAGCAGCACAACCGCGGTCAGGAAGGGGCCGGCATCGCCTCGGTGCATCTGGACGCAGACCCCGGCGAGGAATATATGTTCCGTGAGAAAGCGCTCGGCAATAATGCCATAAGCGAGATATTCTCGCAGGCAGGCGAAGATTTTGCCGGCGAGTTGCTGATGGGGCATCTGCGCTATTCCACCACCGGCAAAAAGGGGCTCACGTATGTGCATCCTTTCTTGCGCCGCAACAACTGGCGGGCAAAGAACTTGTGCATCTGCGGAAACTTCAATATGACCAATATTGACGAGGTGTTTGAGGCCCTGGCGGCTCAGGGACAGTATCCCCGCACTGCCAGCGATTCATATATCCTGCTGGAGGAGATGGGACACAGGCTGGACCGGGAGGTGGAACGCAATTTCACAATAGCTCACGCGATGGGGCTAACCGGTCGTGACATTACCGACTATATCGATTCCAATGTAGATGTTGCCAGAGTGCTTAAATCATCTATGGATATGTTCGACGGCGGTTACGTGGTATGCGGCCTCACCGGCAGCGGCGAATGGTTCGCAATGCGCGATCCGTGGGGCATCAGACCTGCATTCTATCATATCAGCGACGAAATTGTAGCCTTGGCATCTGAAAGGCCGGTGCTTCAGACCACATTCGACATTCAGGCAGATGATATCAAAGAACTTGAGCCAGGCTCCGCTTTGATTGTAAGACGCAGCGGAGAGATTGCCATAAGACAAATCCTGCCGGAGATTTCGCCCCGCAGCGCCTGCTCTTTTGAGCGTATCTATTTCAGCCGCGGAGGCGACATTGACATTTATCGTGAACGGAAGCAGCTTGGCGAGCAGCTGGTACCGGCTATAGAAAAAGCGGTTGACGGCGACATAGAGCACACAGTATTCTCTTATATTCCCAACACTGCAGAAGTGGCTTATTACGGAATGATGCAGGGTTTGATGCGGCGTGGCCACGATGTCCGTTTCGAGAAGATTGCCTGGAAGGACATCAAGATGCGCACATTCATAGCTCAGGGGCAGGAAAGGCGCGAACTGGCGGCACACGTATATGATATTACCTACGGCGTGGTACAGCAGGGCACAGACAATCTGGTGGTCATAGACGATTCAATAGTGCGCGGCACAACCCTCAAAGAGAGCATTATCAAGATTCTGGACCGCCTCCATCCAAAAAAGATTGTGATTGTGAGCAGTGCCCCGCAGATAAGATATCCCGATTTCTACGGCATCGATATGCCGAATCTTGAAGAATTCATTGCATTCAGAGCCTGCATTGCTTTGCTGCTTGAGAGCGGCCGTGCAGAATTGATTAAAGAAGTCTACGAGCAATGTCGCAGACAGCTAACCCTTCCTTCAGTTGAACAGACGCTGCCTGTCAGTCGTCTCTATGAGCCTTTTACAGACGAGGATCTCAATAAAAAGATGGTAGATCTTCTCCGGCCGGAAGGGGTGGATACTCCGGTGGAACTGGTATTTCAAACCGTTGACGGCCTGCACAATGCCTGTCCAAATCACCTTGGCGACTGGTATTTTACGGGAAAATATCCAACTCCGGGCGGCATCAGACTTTGCAACGCAGCACTGGTGAGCTATATCGAAAAAAATGTATCTTTGCTATCCGTATGCAAAGATACTATATGAAAAGAGTCAGTTTATCCCTGCTTATGATTCTGTTTGCCTGCGTGGCGTTCGCCCAGGCAAAATTCAACCCCCTTCAAGATCTCAAACCCAGCAAAACCATTTTCCTCTACGCCTCCGACGCCAAGGAAGCCCTGGCGGCCATAGACGACCCGGTGGTGGCCAAGGATGTGGAATGTCTGGCACTTCCTATTAAAGAGGAGTGCGGCATCACCGCTCCCGAACAGATGGTGGGAGATCTGGGCCAGATATGCAACATCAACAAGACCGCCCGTTTTGACCTTTATCTGCCCAAGAATCCTAACGGAAAGATGGTGGTTATGTGCCCCGGCGGCGGATATGTCGTGGTGTGTACCTATGGAGAAGGTCTTTACGCAGCATCGTGGCTGCTTGACAAGGGCTACGCAGTTGCTGTGGCAAAGCACCGTATGCCAAACGGTCACTGGACAGTACCGCTGGAGGATATGCAGAATATTTTCCGCTGGTGCCGCGCAAGTTGCATCCTTTGGGGTATTTCTAAAATAGGGGTGATGGGTTATTCCGCCGGCGGCCATCTGGCTGCAAGTGTTTCCACACTTTATGTGGATGCGGCGACCCGTCCAGATTTCAGCATTCTTTTCTATCCGGTAATTACTTTCGAGGGCGAGCACGTGGAGCCAGGCACGCGTATGAACCTGCTTGGCCGTGAAGAGTATTGGGCAGAGCGCAAGGGCTTCACACCTGACGAATACATCGCCCGCCAAAAACAGTATGCTGCACTCAAAGAGCATTACAGTTTGGAGAAAAGGGTAGACGCCAACACTCCGCCGACGTTCATAGTGCACGGTCAGGCCGACGATGTTGTGCCTGTACAGAACAGCCTTCTCTACTACAGCCGGCTTGTAGAGTGCGGGGTAAAGAGTGAGTTGCAGATCTACGACTCTCCCAAACACGGTTTCTGTTTCTTCTGGGGCGATATAGCCGACCACGACTGGCTGGATCCCGAAATCCGCTCTAATCTAAACAACAGCCTTGAGCGCTGGCTAAACAATCAGTAGGCACTATGAAAAAGATAATCCTTGTTATATCGCTGCTTTGCCTGGTGTTCGGCGCCGACGCCAAGACCAAATATAAATACTATCCCAACACTACGCTCAGGCCCGACAGGACCATTTTCCTATATGTGCCCACTGTTAAAGAGGCCAAGAAGGCGCTCAAATCCATCCCCGACCCGGTGCACGCCAAAAAAGCGGAAACTCTGGCACTGACTCCCATTGGCGACAACGGATGCCGCGGCCAGGAGAATATGTTTGACCCCAATGGCGCCACTCTGTGCATAAACGAGTGGGCCCGCTTTGACCTCTTCTTCCCCAAAGAATCCAACGGAAAAATGATAGTTGTGATACCCGGGGGCGGCTACAACTGCGTTTGCCACTATATAGAGGGCGTGTATGCGGCCGACTGGTTTGTGGAGCGCGGCTATACAGTGGCAGTAGTCAAGTACCGCCTGCCTTTCGGCGACAGCCGCATCCCGCTGAGCGATGTCCACAATGTGATGCGCTATGCCCGCGAGCATCAGCAGGAGTGGGGAGTGGAGAAGATAGGTGTCATTGGCTTTTCTGCCGGCGGCCACCTGGCAGCCAGTGCATCCACGCTTTATGTGGATGCCGCCACCCGTCCAGACTTCAGCATTCTGGTGTATCCGGTCATCTCTATAACAGAACCGTTCGGCCACGTCTACACCGGCCAGAAACTTATAGGCGAATATGCCAAACGCGCCCAGGAAGATGCCGAGGCGCTGGCCTACGACCAGTATAAATTCACCCTGAGCAATATGGTCACCGCCGACACGCCGCCCACCTTTATGGTGCTTACCAGCGACGATATGGAGGTGGATCCACTCAACAGCATTTCTTATTACGAGGCTCTGGCGGCCAAGAAGGTGCCGGCCGAGCTGCACGTATATCAACACGGCATCCACGGCTTCGGCTTCAACTATTATAAGTTTACCACAGACGACTGGCTCTACGACGCCCGCGACAATTATTTTGAGGCGCTGGAGCGCTGGCTGAACAAGCAATAAACTATGATTCTGCTGGTCCCGGATAAGTTCAAGGGCACTTTTTCTGCCTCGCAAATCGCCTCCCGTATTCAGGAGGTGATCCGCGCCACCGGCAATACATCGGAAGAGATTGTAGCTATGCCGATGGCCGACGGCGGCGAAGGGTCGCTGGAAGTATTCCTGCACGCCAATCCCGACGCCCGCGAGGTGATGGTATATACCAAGGATGCCCTTATGCGGGACATTTCGGCGCCGATGGCAGTTTGCGGCGACACGGTTTTCATAGAGATGGCGCGCTGCAGCGGTCTTATGATGATAGACCAGAGCGAGCGCAACCCTTTGAACACTACCACCTATGGCCTGGGGCTGATGCTGATGGCGGCGCTGGATTACCAGCCGCACCAGATTATAGTGGGCCTTGGTGGCAGCGCCACCAACGATGGCGGCCGCGGCCTGATAGAGGCCATAGGGCTGGAGAATATCCACCGTTTTGACAATATCAAGATTAGGGTGGCCTGCGACGTGAAGAATCCGCTGCTTGGTTCCGAAGGTGCCACGGCTGTGTTTGCTCCGCAGAAAGGGGCCGATGCCGATATGCTTCCGGTGCTTGAAAAGCGGATGGAAGAGTGGGTGGCAACCGCCCGCGAGTGGCTGCGCAGTCTTGGCCGCGAAAGCCGTCTGGATTTAGACACTCATCCCGGCTGCGGTGCTGCCGGAGGCACTTCTGCTGCACTGTATGCTTTTTTGAATGCCTCTCTTGAAGGGGGATTCAACCTGTTTGCCGATATGGTTTCGCTGGAGAGTCTGATAGAGCGGTCCCGCCTGGTGATAACGGGGGAGGGGTGCCTGGACGAGTCCAGTATGAACGGTAAGCTGGTGGGCAGTCTTGCCGAGTTATGCGAAACGCACTGCCGGCGGCTGTATGTTGTTTGCGGGCGCAACCGGCTTGGAAGTCACGAATCCATTTGCGATGTGTCGCTGCTGGCCACCGGCCTTGAAGATCATATCAAAGAGTGGTGCCGCGCCGACTGGCGTAGCGATTATCTCCCTTCAGAAGGCTCTCTTTTCGATTTCGGCTCCAGCTACGGCATCATTGCCGGCTGCGACGAGGCTGGCCGCGGGCCTTTGGCAGGCCCTGTGTATGCTGCGGCGGTGATTCTGCCTGAAGGATTCTATCATCCTTTGCTAAAAGATTCAAAGAAGATGACGGCGGCGCAGCGTGAGCAGCTGCGACCCATCATAGAGCAGAAGGCCATCGCCTGGAGCGTGGCCAGCGTTTCTGCAGCCGAGATAGATAAAATCAATATCCTGCAGGCATCAATAAAGGCGATGCATATGGCGCTGGCTGGATTGAATCATAAGTTCGATTTGATTCTGGCTGACGGCAACCGGTTCAATGCGTTCATTGGCCCAGACGGGGCAAGGGTGCCGCACAAGTGCATTGTGAAAGGCGACGACAAGGTGCCTGAAATTTCGGCAGCGTCAATTTTGGCCAAGACGTACCGTGATGAGTATATGCTCAAGATTGATAAGGAGTATCCGCAGTATGGCTGGGCCCGCAATATGGGCTATCCCACCACCGAACACCGCGACGCCATCCACCGCCACGGCCTCACCCCTCACCACCGCAAATCCTTCACCGTAAAATAACCTAGCTGCCGCTTTGGCTTCGGAGGCGGCTTGCCTGCCGAGAAGCTCCGCTCGCTTTTAGCTCACTTCGTCCCTCCCACCACATCCTTCGTCATCCGCATCGCGGATAACTCGTCTGCGGCGGGCCCCTCCCGCCCATGACGCGGCGGGTGGCGACATTCTCTGCAGGCAACCGCCTACCTTACGCGTCGCGGCTGTAGCCCGAGCGATACA
>JAEETP010000072.1 GCA_016290415.1 Bacteroidales bacterium | reverse complement strand
AAGGTGCAGATAAAGTCCGTAGCTTGAATGCTTTCAGGGGCAGATTTTTGCCCGGAAAGCATTGCAAGCGGAGGCATCTGCACCAAGCGGACACTGTCATTTCCGTTTCTGGAAAAACTATTTCTGTTTTGAGCTCTCAATATGGGAGAATTTGAGAAAAAGTCTCGTTTTAGGGCTGTGCGCGTGCATATATTTGCACACGACATAATTGACGGCGCATAGCCTACACCTGAAAGGATAATAGTAGTGCAAAAACAAAAGGAGCCGGCAAGCCGACCCCTAATGGGAAGGTACCCGAAAACCTCCTTTTGGTGAACGTAATGTTCAAATTACTATCTATCAAGATTGTGATTATCATAGTTAAACGATAATCATAATCTTTGGGGCTGTCAAAATATTTTGCCCAAGACAGCCCCTTTCGGGTGTTTATGCAAAGATAGTAATCCTATCTGGGATTGCAAATAATTATCGGAGGCATTTGCACCGAGCGGGCAGGGCACAAAAAAAGGTAGCCTGGGACGCTACCTTAAGGGCTCGAATCAAGTTGCCTTGAGAGGGTTGTCATCCCTTCGAAACGAATTCCCTGCGACGATTCCATTGCAAAGGTAAGAACATCTTCGTTAAGAGCAAGCGCAATTGGCACTACGCAAGGATGCTTTTTAAGATATCGATTTCAAGCGCTTTCTCAAGCTTTGAAATAGTTTCCAGTGTCATATTGACACTTCCCTTCAGTAGGTTAGAAATATACTGCTGCGTACAGCCCAACCTACCCGCGAGATCGGCTTGCGTTACTGCATTGTCCTCCATTGCTTTCAATACCTTTAAAGTAATAGCGCGAGAATACTTGAGCCACGCAGCATTATCTCTGCGCCACTGAGCCGCCTCTCTCCAGTGCGATGGGGCAGAGGATTGATTGTCTTTAAGAAAGTCAAGAGTCTTGTTCATTACAGATTCCTATTTTGCCGATTCTGTCAAAGGTCATAGCCATCTACACAATTAGTAACAAAGATATTAACAATATTTGTATTGTACAACTTTAATGTTGTGAAAGCCTCGGTTTAATAGAGGCTTGCTACGCAAGATAGTGGTATAATGATGATATGGGAGGAATAATTCTCAATTTCTCCCATATTGAGAATAATGTATGTTCTGGAAAGGTTGTTGCGTTTCTAAATACAGAAGAACTTTCCTTGTTCGTTGTCTTTGTCCCGAGCGTGCTGGGTACAAAAAAGGAGCCGGCAAGCCGACCCCTAATGGGAAGGTACCCGAAAACCTCCTTTTGATGAACGTAATGTTCAAACTCATCATCTTTAGGATAGTGGTTATCATCATTAAGAGATAGCCGCTATCCGTGGGGCTGTCAAAATTTTTTGCCCAAGACAGCCCCTTTCGGGTGTTTATGCAAAGATAGTAATCCTATCTGGGATTGCAAATAATTATCGGAGGCATCTGCACCGAGCGGGCGGGGCACAAAAAAACCGCCATTGCGGCGGTTTTTTTTGTTTGGAGCGTCTCCTTATGCTTCGGCGCGGCCGTGGCAGTTCTTGTATTTCTTGCCGCTGCCGCACGGGCACGGGTCGTTGCGGCCCACCTTCTTCTCTACGTGGATGGGGGCGTTGCTCTTCTTCTCGCTGCTGTTGGTCACCAGATCGGGACGGCTGGTCTGCATCCGGCTCATATCTGTGCGGCGCTCGTGAGCCTCGGTGGCAACATCCTCGGGTGCCTGCTCTACCTTAAGGTGCAGCGACATGCGCAGCAGAGTAGAAAGCACATCCTTGTAAATGCCCTCCAGAGCGGTGGAGAAGAGAGAATAACTCTCAAGCTTATACATCAGCTTGGGGTCCTTCTGCTCGTAGCTGGCATTCTGGACAGACTGCTTCAGGTCGTCCATATCGCGCAGGTGATTTTTCCAATACTCGTCAATCACGCGCAGGGTCACAGTCTTGTAGATGCTGCGGACAAGCTCCTTGCCCTTGGTCTCATACGCCTTGCGAAGATCCACAAGCACGTTGAAAGCCTTGCGGCCGTCGGTGATGGGCAGGGCGATGTTCTGATAGAACATACGCTTCTTCTCGTACACATAATTGATAATGGGGAAAGCCTGAGCAATCAAAGTCTCGTTGTGGCGAAGCTGGGTAGCTTCCAGATCTTCGCGCAAGCGGTCTGCAAGCTCACTCTTGCGGGCGTGGTCGTAGAACTGCTCGTCAAAGGTAGCGTCCACGCCAAGCTGCTCCAGAAGCATCTCCTTGAAACCGTCGTAGTCCAGATCCTTGAACTTGTCCACCAGAATGTCGCAATAGTCGGTGGCCATATTCAGCACGTCCACATCTATGCGCTCTCCGGTGAGGGCGTTGCGGCGCTTGGTATAAACCACCTCGCGCTGCGAGTTCATAACATCGTCATATTCCACAAGGTTCTTTCGGATACCGAAGTTATTCTCCTCTACCTTGCGCTGGGCGCGCTCTATACTGCCGGAAAGCATCTTGCTCTGCAGGGCCTCGCCCTCTTTCATACCCATATTGTCCACCACCTTGGCGATGCGCTCGCCGCCGAACAGACGCATAAGGTTATCTTCGAGGGAGATGAAGAATATGGAGCTACCGGGGTCTCCCTGACGACCGGCACGGCCTCGCAGCTGACGGTCCACACGGCGGCTGTCGTGCCGCTCGGTGCCTATGATGGCCAGACCGCCGGCGGCCTTGACCTCGTCGGTGAGCTTGATATCGGTACCACGGCCCGCCATATTGGTGGCGATGGTCACCGTGCCCCTTTCACCGGCGTGTGCCACAACCTCGGCCTCGCGGGCGTGCTGCTTGGCATTCAACACCTGATGCTTGATGCCGCGCATCTTGAGCATTCGGGAGAGCAACTCAGAAATCTCTACGCTGGTGGTGCCGACCAGTACCGGGCGGCCCTGAGCGATGAGATCCTCTACCATTGCTATCACGGCGTTGTATTTATCCTTCTTGGTCTTGTAGATCAGGTCTTCCTGGTCGTTGCGGATCACAGGGCGGTTGGTGGGGATTACCACCACATCCAGCTTGTAGATTTCCCAGAACTCACCAGCCTCCGTCTCTGCGGTACCGGTCATACCGGAGAGCTTGTGGTACATACGGAAATAGTTCTGCAGGGTGATGGTGGCAAAGGTCTGCGTCTCGGCCTCTACCTTGACGTTTTCCTTGGCCTCCACGGCCTGGTGCAGACCGTCGCTCCAGCGGCGGCCCTCCATAATACGGCCGGTCTGCTCGTCCACAATCTTGACCTTGCCGTCTATTATCACATAGTCCACATCCTTCTCGAACATTGCGTAGGCCTTGAGCAACTGGCTCACGATGTGCATACGCTCTGCCTTGAGGGAATAGTTGGCGTAAAGCTCGTCCTTTTTGGTCTTCTTCTCTTCTGCAG
Organism: Bacteroidales bacterium; assembly: GCA_016290415.1. GTDB lineage: Bacteria > Bacteroidota > Bacteroidia > Bacteroidales > UBA932 > Equibacterium. Next base: position 6,297 of record JAEETP010000072.1, on the reverse strand, counting down.
AGAGGTCGGCCTGCTGGTCAATGGCGGCCACTGCGTCGCCCAGGCGGGGCATCAGGAAGAACTCGGGATCGCCCACGGCCTCTGCCAGCACGTCGTTACCCTTGTCGGTGAGCTCTACAGAGCGCATCTGCTCGTCTATCACAAAGTAGAGGTCGTTGGTGATGATGCGCTGCTCCAGGTCTTTCTCGGTGAAGGAGTCGCGGATAATCTTGCTCTGGACATCCTGCAGAATGACCTTGATGCCCGGCTCGCTGAGGTATTTGATAAGCGGGCCGTACTTGGGCAGACCCTTGAACGCCTTGAGCAACTTGATCTCGCCCTCGTCTTTGATGCGGCCTTCGGCAATAAGCTTCTTGGCCTCGTTCAGGAACTGGTTCACTATCTGGCGCTGTGCAGAGTAAAGCTTCTCTACATAGGGCTTGTATTCGGTGAAAGTCTGGTCGGAGGTAGAGCGCTGCACCTGGCCCGAAATGATGAGCGGGGTACGGGCGTCGTCTATCAGCACGGAGTCGACCTCATCCACAATGGCGAAGTGGTGCTTTTTCTGCACCAGGTCATTGGGGTTGATGGCCATATTGTCGCGCAGGTAGTCGAAACCGAACTCGTTGTTGGTACCGAAGGTGATGTCGGCCTGGTAGGCCTTCTGGCGACCCTCGCTGCCCGGTTCGTGCTTGTCTATGCAGTCTACCTTGAGGCCGTGGAACTGATACAGCGGACCCATCCACTCGCAGTCACGCTTGGCCAGGTAGTCATTCACGGTGACCACGTGCACGCCTTTGCCGCCAAGGGCGTTGAGGAATACCGGCAGGGTGGCCACCAGGGTCTTACCTTCACCCGTGGCCATCTCGGCGATTTTGCCCTGATGCAGCACGATACCGCCAATGAGCTGTACGTCGTAGTGGACCATATCCCAGGTGGTGGGGTTGCCGCCCGCCATCCAGGTGTTTTTCCACACGGCGTAGTCGCCCTCTATGTTCACAAAGTCGTGGTTGGTGCTCAGCTCGCGGTCGGCGTCGGTGGCCTTTACGCGGATGGTCGCATTTTCTTTGAAGCGGCGGGCGGTGGACTTCATTATTGCGAAAGCCTTGGGCAGGGCATCGTCCAGAGCCTTTTCCAGCTCTACGTCAATGTCCTTTACCAGCTTGTCCAGCTGGGTGGCCAGCGCTTCCTTCTTGTCCACACTTATCTCCACGTCGGCCAGCTGCTCGCGTATCTGGGCAGCCTCCGATTCCATACCTGCGGTGCGGGAGGCTATCTGGGCCTTGAGGTCCTGGCACGCCTGGCGCAGGTCGTCGTCGCTTAGTTTGTCAAGTGTATCATATTCGGCCAGAATCTTCTTGAGGATGGGATTCAGCTGTTTCAAATCCCTGTCCGCCTTGGAGCCGAAAAGTTTTTTAAGAAAGTTTGCCATTGTGTATTATATATAACCGTAAAGGTGACACATTGTCATAAATGCGCCACCTGTTACGAAAAATGTCATCCCTGACGGGCTGCTTTTACTCGTCTTTAGAAATGGCGCCCATAGGGCAGACATCTGCACAAGCGCCGCACTCAGCACACAGATCGGGATCGATGCTGTAAATGTCACCTGCGGAAATAGCGCCTACTGCACATTCGTCTATGCAAGTACCGCAAGCAGCGCAATCTTCTGAAATTTTGTAAGCCATAGTGTTAGTTTTATAGTTTCTTAAGAATTACAAAGAAAAGCATTTTTCAAAAATATTGCCAAATAATAGTATATTTGCTTTGAAAAAGTTTTGAACAATGAAGATTTCACATATAGCATATCTGGTGGCGGCGGTTTTATTTATGACGGCCGCGCTGCCGGCTGCCGCCCAGGGTGGTGACACCCGCCCCGAAGAGGAGGTGGTCAAGTTCGAAGAGAAGGTCCACGACTTTGGCGACCTGCTGATCAGCGACAAGAGTGTGACCTGCAAATTCAAGTTCACCAACATCAGCAAGAAGCCGATAGTGGTGCACAACGTGGTGTCCAGCTGCGGCTGCACCGTGCCCAAATGGACCAAGGAGCCGGTGATGCCGGGCAAGACGGGCACCATAGATGTCACTTTCAAGAATGACCAGGGGGCATATCCTTTCAGCAAATCCATCACCGCATACATCTCTGGCGTGAACCGCCCCGTGGTGCTGCATATCAAGGGTGTGGTTTATGGCAAGAAGCTGTCGCTCAAGGAGATGTATACCCACACCATAGGCGGCGTGCTGGGCACCCGCGAGAGCACTCTGAACCTGGGCAATATGTATCAGGGCAAGGCCAAGAGCGACGCCACATCCATCGCCAATCTGACCAAGAGTCCCGTTAAGGTTGAGGTCAAGAGCGAAGATCCGGCCCTCTCGGTAGCCGTGGTTCCCAATCCGATTCCCGCAAACAGCAAGGCCTCCCTGGCCTATACGGTGAACACCGCAAAAGGGGAGAAGAAGTGGGGCAACACCGAGTTTTTTGCAAGTTTTGTAGTGGACGGCAAGCCGGCGGCAGAAAAGATAAGGGTGATAACCACCATTGCCGACAGTTTTGACGGCTACACCCAGGCGCAGAAAGAGCGCGGCCCGGTGCCCTCTTTCGACAAGGGCTACCTGGACCTGGGCGAGGTGGACAAAGGGCAGGTGTTTGACCACACCATCACCGTAAAGAACACCGGCAAGAGCCAGCTGATTATCTATAAGGTGGATTCCGACGACGGCCGCGCCACCGTGCTCACTCCTGCACCCGTGAAGGTTGCGCCGGGCAAATCGGCACAGATCAAAATCAAATACGACACATCTACCCTGACGGGCGAGTTTGTGAGCATAGTGACCCTTACCACCAACTCCCCGCTGCGTCCCCGTCTGGACTTCTTCATTAACGGAGGAATAAAGTAATGGCAGAGAAGCAAGGAGACTTTTTTGACGATTATAAAAACGACGAGACTGCCCTGAAGGTAAACGACGGCGTGAAACAGCCGCCGCTGATTAATCCTTACCTGCAGAACAGGCCGCTGCGCCGCCGCACCATAATGTCGGTGGACGAATATATGGCCGGCATAGAGGCGGGTGACACCACCATCCTGAGTCAGGCCATCACTCTGGTGGAGAGTCTCTCTCCCGACCACCGCAAGGTGGCCGACGAGATTATTGCCCGCTGCCAGAAGATCGCCTCCGGCCGCAAGACTATGCGCATTGGCATCACCGGCGTTCCCGGAGTGGGCAAGAGCACCTTCATAGAGGCTTTCGGCAGCCACATCACCGGCAAGGGACACAAGCTGGCTGTGCTGGCCATAGACCCCAGCAGCGAGCGCACCAAAGGTTCCATATTGGGCGACAAGACCCGTATGGAGACTCTGACCCGCGACCCCAAGGCGTTTATCCGCCCCAGCCCCAGCGCGGGCAGCCTGGGCGGCGTGGCGCGCCGTACCCGCGAGACCATAATCCTGTGCGAGGCGGCGGGCTATGACGTGATTTTCATAGAGACCGTGGGAGTGGGGCAGAGCGAGACCGCCGTGCACTCTATGAGCGACTTTTTCCTGCTGCTGATGCTCTCCGGAGCGGGCGACGAGCTGCAGGGCATCAAGCGCGGCATTATGGAGATGTCGGACCTGATAGCCATAACCAAGGCGGACGGCAACAATGTAGAGAAGGCCAAGGTGGCCCGCGGGCTGTATGCCAGCGCGCTGCACCTGTTCCCGCCCACAGAGTCGGGCTGGGTGCCCACCGCCGTGACATCGTCGGCAGTGACCAAAGAGGGGCTGGACGACATTATGGCCAAGATAGAGGAGTATTTCAGTCTGGTTCAGGGCAACGGCTTTTATGTGCGCCGCCGCCGCGAACAGGCCCGCTACTGGATGTACGAGAGCATCAACGATGCCCTTAAGAATATGTTCTACGAGAGCGAGGTGGTAGAGAAGCTGCTGCCCGACTATGAGGGTGCGGTGCTGGACGGCACTATGGATTCCTTTGCCGCAGCAGAAGAGTTGATAGACAAATACAACAATCGTTAAATGGAGATATTTCTGGACGCACTGCTGGGGGCGATTCTGATTACCGGCCTGGTCATCATAATGATGATGTTGCTGGAGTACATCAACGTCACCTCGGGCGGCCGTATGGCCACTTCGCTGGGGCGGTCGCGCTTTGGCCAGGTGGTGCTGGGCGGCCTGCTGGGCGTGCTTCCCGGCTGCATCGGCGGCTTTGCCTGCGTCTCCCTGTATAGCCACGGAATGCTCTCTTTCGGCGCCCTTGTGGCTATGATGATAGCCTCCAGCGGCGACGAGGCGTTTGTGATGCTGGCCATGTTTCCCGGCAAGGCGCTGCTGATATTTGCGGCGCTGCTGGCGGTGTGCATCCTCGCCGGCCTGCTGGTGGACGCTTTTCCCAAAGGAAAGAAGGCTGCCGGCGATGAGTGCGACCATCATTTTGACATTCACGGCGGCCATCACGGCATAGATGCCTCCTGGAAAAATCTCAAAAAGCCTTCGTGGCAGCGCATTGTGCTGCTGGCGGGCACGGCGGCCTTTATTGCGGCGCTGGCGCTGGGGCTTCTGGAGCACGACCACGAACACGCCGCCGGCGGACTGCAGATATTTGATGAATACTGGGTGAATCTGGTGTTTGCCGTATGCTCCCTTTTCGTGCTGTGGTTCACCGCGGTGGCGGGCGAGCATTTTGTGCAGGACCACCTGTGGAACCACGTCATAAAGAAGCACTTCATAAGCATCTTCCTGTGGAGTTTCGGGGCGCTGCTGGTGATAGGGCTGGCTATGCACTGGTTTGACCTGGAGTCGCTGGTAAAGGGCAATATCCCGTTTATGATACTGCTGGCGGTGCTCATAGGCCTGATTCCCGAGTCGGGTCCGCACCTGATTTTCGTGACGCTGTTCGCCTCCGGAGTGATTCCCTTCTCAGTGATGATGGCCAGCTGCATAAGCCAGGACGGACACGCCAGCCTGCCGCTGCTTGCCCAGAGCAAGGCGGGATTCGTAAAGGCTAAGCTGATAAATGCACTGGTGGCGGCCCTTGTGGGCTACGCCCTCTTTTTTGCGGGAATCTAGATCCGCTCTTTAATGTTATAATTGTTGCGCCCTGCGGAGTTGCGTGAAATGAGCTCTGCAAGGAATCCTGTCAGGAACAGCATCACGCCTATAAGCAGGCACACGATGGCCACGTAGAACAGCGGCTGGTCGGCAACCTGGCGGAAGCTGAGGCCGTGGCTCTGGCGGACAAGTTTCTCTACTATGAGCCATACGGAGCATATGAATCCGGCAATGAACATCAGGGTGCCGATGACGCCGAAAAGGTGCATGGGCTTGCGGCCGAACTTCTGCAGGAACCAGATGGTCATCAGGTCCAGGAAGCCGTTCATAAAGCGCTCCATCCCGAACTTGCTCACGCCGTATTTGCGGGCCTGGTGCTTCACCACCTTCTCTCCGATTTTTTCGTAGCCGGCATTCTTTGCCAGGTAGGGGATAAAGCGGTGCATCTCGCCGTATACTTCTATGTCCTTGACCACATCTTTGCGGTAGGCCTTCAGGCCGCAGTTCATATCGTGCAGCTTTATGCCGGTGACCTTGCGGGCGGCCCAGTTGTAGATCTTGGAGGGGATATTCTTGGTGAGAGCGTTGTCGTAGCGTTTCTTTTTCCAGCCGGAGACCAGGTCGTAGCCCTCTTCGCGTATCATACGCATCATCTCCGGAATTTCTGCCGGGTCGTCTTGCAGGTCGGCGTCCATAGTGACCACGATGTCGCCTTCGGCAGCCTCGAAGCCGCAGTACAGCGCCGCCGACTTGCCGTAGTTGCGGCGGAAACGGATGCCGCGCACGTTGCCGTAGGTCTGCTTCAGCGCGCAGATCTTTTCCCAGGAGCCGTCGGTGCTGCCGTCGTCCACCATAATCACCTCGAAATTCAGCTGCTTTTCAGACAGCTCGGCGTGGATGCGTTCCAGCAGTTCGTCCAGCGACTCCGCTTCGTTGAACAGGGATATTACTATAGAGAGATCCATCGGCTATGCGAGTTCGTCCTCTTCTTTTTTAACTTCTTCTGCAAAGGGGTCCTTGCTCTTGCCGGAAGAGTTGGCAATTGCAGCCACTATAAGGCCAATCAGGAAGTCCTTGATAAAGGAAGATATGAAGGCGATGCGGGGGTAGTGGTCCATCATCCTCTCCATCACGCTCTGGCCCTCTGCCGGCATCATGCTCATAGACTGGGACATGGCCTCATTTACCTTCTCTGCCATACTGGGGAACAGCCAGGCAAAGCAGGCTGCGTCGTAGAATGCGCCGATAAGGGAAGAGAGCAGCACGGTGCACA
>JAEETP010000071.1 GCA_016290415.1 Bacteroidales bacterium | reverse complement strand
GCCCGGCGAAAGCCGCGATGTGGAATTCACCATCACCCCGGAGGACCTCTCTTTCTGGCGCAAGGATATGACATTTGGCCCCGAGGCTGGGGAATTCCGTCTGTTCATTGCCGCAGACTCATCTGCAGAAGACTTCGTAACCTTCACTTATAACGAATAGTTATGAATCGCCTGGCCCCGCTATTGGCAGCTATGCTGCTGACACTGGCTTCCTGCGCCCCGAAGCCAGCCTCCGACGAAGAGATTCTGGACCGCATAGAGCAGGCCACCATAAAATATTTCACCGAATTTGCCGAACCCAACACCGGTATGGCGCGTGAGCGCAACGAGGACGTCCACGGCAACATAGTGACCACCGGCGGCACCGGCTTTGGAATGATGGCCATAATAGCCGGCGCCGAGAGGGGATATTTCCCCCGCGAAGAGGGTGAAGCCCGTCTGGAAAAGATCATCTCCAGCCTGGAGCGTCTGGAACGTTTCCACGGCGCCTGGGCCCACTGGTACGACGGCGACAGCGGCGAGGCTTATCCTTTCAGCAAATACGACGACGGCGGCGACCTGGTGGAGACGGCCTTCCTGACCCAGGGCATCCTCACCACCCGCCAGTGGACCGAAAACGAGAGTCTGAAACAGCGCTGCGACAGCCTCTGGCGAGGCATCGAGTGGAATTGGTACACCCAGGCCACCGACAGTCTCTACTGGCACTGGTCCAAGAACTACGATTTCAAGATGAACCACCGCATCCGCGGCTTTGACGAGACGCTGATAACCTATATCCTGGCGGCATCGTCCCCTACCTACCCCATCACAAAAGAGTGCTACGAAGCCTCTTACAAGACCAGCCCCTATTACTACAACGGCAAGGAATACTACGGCATCCCCCTGACCATAGGTATGGACTACGGCGGGCCGCTGTTCTTTACCCACTACTCTTTCCTGGGCCTTGACCCGCGCGGCCTTGTCGACGGCTACACAGACTATTTCGAGCGCAACCGCAACCAGTGCCTTATACACCGCGAATATGCCAAAGACCATCCCGAAAAGCAGTTGGGCGAAGATTTCTGGGGCTTCACCAGCAGCGACGACGCTCTGCTGGGCTATGCCGGCCACTATCCCGGCACTCCGGAAGAAAACGGCACCGTGAGCCCCACGGCGGCTGTATCGTCTATCGTTTATACTCCTGAAGAGAGTATGGCGTTTATCCGCCGCCTGCTTCAAGACGAACGCACCTTCGGCCCTTACGGCTTTTACGATGCGGTCAATTATACACTGCCTGAAGAGCAGCAGGTGCTCAGGCACTACCTGGCCATAGACCAGGGCCCCGAAGCGGTTATGATTGAGAACCACAGAAGCGGCCTGCTCTGGCGCCTGTTCGGCAGCTGTCCGGAAATCAGGGACGGCCTGGAAAAACTCGGATTCAAATACAATAAATAACCAATCTATATCCTGATGAAAAGATTTATTCTCACAACACTTATGGTATTGTCGTTTGCGCTGGGCGCGCAGGCGCAATATCAGGTGAAGGGAACTATCGCAGACGATCTGGGACCGGTTATCGGCGCCACCGTTATGGAGGCAGGCACCACCAACGGTACCTCAACCGACTTCGACGGCAACTTCTCCCTTATGGTGTCGGGACCCGACGCCCTGGTGGAGGTAAGCTGCATAGGCTATGCCGGCCAGACCTATCCTGCTAAAAGCTTCCCCGAAAGCATCCTGTTAAAAGAGGATGTCAACTTCCTGGACGAGGTGGTGGTCGTGGGCTACGGCACCCAGAAGTCCAAGGACCTCACCGCACCTATCGTGACTGTCAAGGGCGGGGAACTTGCAAAACAGGTTTCCGCCAACCCTATGAGCGCCCTTCAAGGTATGATGAGCGGCGTTCAGGTGATTCAGAGCGGCGCCCCCGGCGCCGGTCCGGCCGTTAAAATCCGCGGCGTGGGCTCAATTGGCGACTATGCCAACCCGCTCTATGTCGTGGACGGCGTGTTTGTGGACAACATCGACTTCCTCTCCGGAAACGACATCGAGTCGCTCACCGTGCTCAAGGATGCGTCTGCATCTGCCATCTACGGCGTGCGCGCGGCCAACGGCGTGGTGCTGGTGACCACCCGCAAGGGCACTCACGGACACGTGAACGTGGCCTATGAGGGCTATGCCGGTGTGCAGACACCCACCCACATTATGAAACTCACCAACACAGAGCAGTATGTCCAGCTTATGAACGAGGCCAACGTAAACACCATTGGATACACTCCAATCAGCGCCTCCGACTATCCCGGCAACACCGACTGGTATGCTTCTCTGGTTCATCCGGCCCTGACCCACAGCCACTCGCTGGACCTTTCTGGCGCCAACGAAGGCACCAACTACTCCGTCGGCCTGAGTTATTTCTATCAAGACGGTATTATGAACTACGCTCAGAACGACTACAACCGTCTGAACTTCCGATTCCGTCTGGACCAGAAAACCACCGACTGGCTCACCGTAGGCGTCAACAATGTATTGTCCCGCTCCTGGCAGAACAATGCCGATTCGGGCGTTTACTACCAGGCTTTCGTGAATCCTCCTGTATACAACATCTACAACGAAGCCAATGCCGTCGCCTATCCTGAGAAGTTTGATTCTCCCCAGCTCTACGGCTTCCCCAACGCCTATGGCAACCCCGTGGCAAATGCGTTTTACCACCGCAGCCGCGGTACCGGCCTCAAGGATGTATTCTCTGTATATGCCGATTTCACAATAATCCCGGACGTTTTGAAGTTCAAAACTTCATACAACCTCGATTTTGACTTCTACGACAATCAGAATTACACTCCGGAAAACTATGTCGGAGGCAGCCAGGGAACCAATATCAGCAGCCTGAACAAGACCTTCGGGTATGCCCTGTATCAAATTCTGGACAATGTGCTCACCTACAACGGAAGCAAGGGGCTCAACTCCTGGTCGGTGATGCTGGGCCAGTCCACACGCTGGCAATACAACAGCTCCCTGACCGGCATTGCATACAGCGTTCCCGACTTTGACGACGCCTCCCGCTACCTGGTGAACGGCTCTTACAAGAACCGCCAGGCACTGGACGGCGCCAGCAGATATCACGGTCTGTCCGCCTTCACCAGGGCGACTTTCAACCACGCCGACAAATATCTGGCTACATTCACCTTCCGCGCTGACGGCAGCTCCAAATACCAGCAGAAGTGGGGCTTCTTCCCCTCTCTGGGTCTGGGCTGGAACATCTCCAACGAAGGCTTTATGCAAAACCAGACGACCTTTGACTTCTTGAAGATGCGCGCCAGCTGGGGTATGCTGGGTAATGACAACGTCCCGGCAAACTCCACCCTTATCGTGGGAGCCTCCGGAGTTGGCGCTTCCGGCGTTTTCGGCGACGACAATGTGATTGACGGCGTCGGCGCCCAGACGGTATTCCAGAACGAACTCCGCTGGGAGGTCGTCACCGAATTCAACGTCGGCTTTGATATGACATTCTGCAAGAACCGCCTCTCTGCCGAAATCGATTATTACCACCGTACCACCGACAACGTCGTGTTCTACGCGCCCATAGCCACCGGCGGCGGCACCGCCACCCTGCTGGCAAACAACGGCAAAGTCCTTAACCAGGGCGTGGAACTGGCACTTAACTGGGCCGACCAGGTGGGCGATTTTGGTTATGGTCTCAACTTCAACGCCACCACCATCAACAACAAGGTGCTGGAGCTCAAAGGCCGCGAAGAGATCCCCGGTGCTGCCGTGAATGGCGTTTACAGCACCTCCACCCGCGTGGGTTATCCTATCGGAGCCTTCTGGGGCTATAAGATTGACGGCATTTACACCTCTGAAAAAGATGCCCTTATGGACCCCGTTACCCAGACCATCAAGGATGCCGGATTCTTCAAATACAAAGACATTGACGGCAACAACGAAATCAACGACAAGGACCGCACTTTCCTGGGAGCCCCCATCCCCTGGCTCATACTTGGTCTGAACGCCTCTATGACCTGGCGCGGATGGGACGCCTCTATGCTGCTCAACGCCCAGATAGGCAACAAGATCCTGAACCGCAAGCGTATGAACCGCAGCGTGTTCCCCGAAGGAAACTACGACCTCGATTTCTATAATCACCGCTGGACCAAGGAAAACAAGGAAACAAACTATCCTTCTGCCGAAGCATATGGCACCAACTTCATCCAGCAGTCCAACGAATTCTTTGTTGAAGACGGTTCGTTCTTCCGCATCCAGAACGTTCAGGTGGGTTATACCTTCAAGAATATTCCGGGCGTGAAGAGCCTCAGGGCATATCTCTCTGCCCAGCGTCCCCTGTCGCTGTTCGGCTATCACGGTTTCACCACCGAGATTGGCGGTTCTCCCATTGAGAGCGGCATAGACAGCAGCGTTTATCCTATGCAGTCCATCTGGACGGCCGGTATCAATCTTAACTTCTAAAGCCGGAGCATTATGAAAAAGATTATCTATACATTTTTGACCATAGCCCTGCTGGCATCCTGTGCAGATTTCCTGGATATCCGCACCGAGGCCACAATGCCCACCAGCGGCACCGACTATAGCAAGAGCGAGCTCATTTTCCAGAGCGTAAGTGCCGCATATGCCACACTGCGCCTGAGCGAGGGCGATGCCTTTGCATATGTATCCGTCCTGGAAATGCCCTGCGAAGATGCCGACAAAGGCTCTACCCCTTCCGACGCCGCCGCCACCGCCGGCGAGATGGACAATTTCTCATACGGCGCCACCAACACCCTCGTAAACCAGATGTGGGCCAAATTCTACGACATAGCTTCGGCCGCCAATCACGCCATTAAAGAGATGGCGGAATTCGAGAAGAGTATGACCACCGCCGAAAACAAGGCATATTGCCGCCAGTGTGCCGGCGAGGCAAAGGTCATCCGTGCCTATGCATACTTCAATCTGGTGAGAATGTTTGGCTCAGTGCCCATCGTGGACAGAATGATGACAGCAGAAGAACTGGCCTCCAACCCCGCAAAATCAGAATCCGAGGTGTATCAGTTCATCTATAATGACCTTCAGGATGCCATTGCCGTCCTGCCCGAGAGCTATCCTAAGAAAGAAACGGGACGGTTCACCGTTTATACCGCCCGCGCCCTCAAGAGCAAGGTTGCCCTGTACCGCAAAGACTGGGCTACCGCAGCATCCGAGGCCGATATGATTATCCGCAGCCATCGCTTCTCCCTGGTTCCGGTGTTCCGCGACGTATTCTCTATGGAATATGAAAACAGCTCCGAATCCCTGATGGAGATTCAGGCTTCTTCCCTTGGACAGAGCAGCGGAGACGCGCCTCTGTGTTACTATGCTTTCATACAGGGGCCACGCAACAATCAGCCCTCCAATATGCAAGGATGGGGATTCAAGGTGCCCAGCCAGACACTTGTGGACTGGCTCACGGCCCGCGGCGACCTGGCGCGACTGGATGCCACCATCCTTCGCAGCGGAAGCACCACGCCGGAGGGCGACGAAATACTCGCCTCCTGCCCCAACCCTTATTACAACGGCAAGGTTTATACACCTTCTTCTTACAACCTCTGGTCCTACAACGGCTACGGCTTTGACTACAATATGCGCATAATCCGCTATGCAGAGATCCTGCTGATATATGCCGAGGCTGTTGCAAACGGAGCCGCAGAGGGTGAGATTTCTGCCTACGATGCATTTAATATGGTAAGGTCGCGCGCCGGTTTGGAGCCCGCAGAGGCAACTCTGGACAACATTCTGGACGAGCGTCGCGCCGAACTCGCTATGGAAGAGAACCGATTCTTTGATCTTGTACGCACCGGCAAGGCACCTGCAGTGCTTGGCAAACTCGGTTTCAAGGCTGGCAAAAACGAACATTTCCCCATCCCCGATGCCCAGCGCAAACTTAATCCCACTCTTCCCGAATCACCTGGATATTCCTATTAATCAATATTTTACTAACCAATCAATTCTAATTACACAATGAAAAAAGTATTTGTAATTCTTGCTGTTGTTGCAGCAGCCCTCTCTGCTGTTTCTTGCGCCGACAAGCCCGCAAAGGATGATTCCAAGGGCGGTGTAGAAGTGGCCGCAGATGCACTTGTTGCCTATTTCCCTCTTGATGACTCTTCCGAAAAGGTCGGTAATCTGACCTTCGACGCATCGGGCGCAGGCACCGAGGCCAACTTTGTTCCCGGCCGCAGAAACAAGTGCTATCAGGGCACCAAGGACTCTTATCTGCGCTTCAACATCCCTGCTGACAGCCCCATCAAGACTATGAAGGCTATGTCTCTTTCTATGTGGCTGAAACACGCCGAAATTGACTGGGACTGCGTTCCCGTGCCTATGGTATTCCAGATTACCCGTACCGACGACCGCTGCTGGGGCAACTTTGGTATGAGCTGCGACCGTACCGACAAGGGAGCAGGCTTCCTGACTTGGAAATGCGTATTCCAGGGCGAAGAGCAGACCAGTGACGGTCCCAAACCCGCCGGCATCTGGAAAACCACCAACGCTTTCACCGAAGAGGATGGTGTGAAGACTTATAACTGGCCCACCCTGGCTCCCGCTGGCCGTTGGAACCATATCATTTATGCCTACGACAATGTTACTTCCACTTTCCACTGCTATCTGAACGGCGCCGACATCACCCCCGAAAACGAGGTTGACTGCATCTTTGGCGAGAAGAAAGCCGGTGATCTGAAGTTCATCAACGCCGAGCAGATAATGATTGGCAACTGGGATGTCAAGTACACCTCCGCAGAAGGTTGGGGCTGGAAAGACGAGTGGATCGGCGGCTTCGAGAATGGTCAGGTCGACGAAATCCGCCTCTTCAACCGCGCCCTCACTGCAGCAGAGGCCAAGGCTCTCTACGATGCAGAGGTTGCTGCTATGACCGAATAATTTTGGGTTATATAGGCGACAGGGAGAGGGATCTCCCTGTCGTCACAAATGAAAAGGTTTTTATTTATAACTGTTTTGCTGCTTGCTTTCGGCTGCAGCAAACCTGCCGGGGATGTGCCGTCCGGTATACTTCAGGAGGCACAGTTGTGCGGATCTGCCATACGCCACCGCCAGTTGGTGAAGAACATCCCGGTTGACGGCGCTGTTTTCCGGCTTGTCTTTTCCAAACCGGCGGATCTGTCCGACACCAAGTCCATTGTGTTTGACGGCGGCGACTTCATAGTTTCTGCCGGAGAAGACGAACGGACGGTCATACTCAAACCCAAGGAGACTCTCCGATATTCGCACTCATATACTCTGGCTTTTCTTGCAGGACAGGTGTTCGGGATCAGACTGGTAGAGGATTATATCTTCCATTTTTCCACCGTCCCCGAGCCAATGGATGAAAAGGAGGTCTTCCCCCGCATATCCACCGACGAACTGCTCACTAAAGTGCAGGAGCACACTTTCAAGTATTTCTGGGACTATGCTCACCCTGTCAGCGGGCTGGCGCGGGAGAGGTTCGGCAGCGGCGAGACGGTGACCACCGGCGGCAGCGGCTTTGGCCTGATGGCCATTCCGGTGGGCATAGAACGGGGCTTTATCACCCGCGAAGAGGGGTGCGAACGCGCTGCGAAGGTGGTAGATTTCCTCTCTACCAAGGCCGACCGCTTTCACGGTGCCTTCTCCCACTGGCTTAACGGCACCACCGGAAAGGCCTTCGCCTTCAGCACATACGACAACGGCGCCGACCTGGTAGAGACAGCCTTTCTTATGGAGGGCCTGCTCACCCTAAGGGCATATTTTGACAAGCGTGATATGGCCGAGACCAACCTGCGTGGCGCCATCACCTCCCTTTGGGAGGCTGTGGAATGGGACCATTTCACCCGCGGCGGGCAGAATGTGCTTTACTGGCACTGGTCGCCGGACTATGAGTGGCAGATGAATATGCAGATACGAGGCTGGAACGAGGCGCTGATTGTGTATGTACTGGCGGCGTCTTCGCCCACACACAGGATATCGAAAGAAGTTTACGACCGCGGCTGGGCGCCCGGCCGCAACGGCAAGAAATTCTATGACATAACCCTGCCGCTGGGTCAGGACTACGGCGGGCCCCTGTTCTTTGCCCACTACTCGTTTATGGGGCTGGACCCCCGCAAACTGAGCGACGCCTACGCAGATTACTGGGCCCAGAACGTGGCCCACGCAAGGATAAACCACGCATACTGCGCCGCAAATCCGAAGAATAAATATGGCTACAGCGACCGCTGCTGGGGACTGACCGCAAGCGACATCAATGGCGGTTACACTGCCTCTTCACCCACCAACGACCGGGGCACAATAGCCCCCACCGCGGCTCTGGCAAGTATGCCCTACACGCCGGAGGAATCGCTGGCCGCAATGGAGTATTTCTACTATTATCTGGGTGACCGCCTGTGGGGAGAATACGGTTTCTACGACGCCTTCTGCCTGGAAGACCGCTGGTTCGCCACCAGTTATATCGCCATAGACCAGGGCCCTATCGTATGTATGATAGAAAATTACCGCAGCGGCCTGCTGTGGAATGCATTTATGAAAGACCCCGACGTGCGCCGGGGTCTGGATAATCTTGGATTCAGCTATTAGAGATGGCTGTCTTCGACGTCCGGCAGGAATGCCTGGCGGAGCCGGTTGGAGAGTTTGCGGGCTTCGATATCCTGCTTTTTGGCCTCTACAATCTCAAGGTACTTCTCGTAAACACCGTCTACCACATCGTCCCAGTCAACATAAAGCTGGTCGTGCGCAGCGGTAGAGAGGCGCAGGTATAAAGCCTCGTCGTTCATTACCTCTTCTATCCTGCCGGCAAATGACTCTTCGGTGGGCTCGCATACTATCGCATTGACCCCGTCGGTCACTGTGGCGGCAGTGCGGGCGCCTTTAAGGAATACCGAAGGCGTGCTTTGGCAGGCCGCTTCTATCTGCACCAGGGAGTTGGCATCGTAGAGCGAGGGGAACAGGAAGAGTTTGGCTCTGGAATAGAGATCCTGCAAATCTTCTCTCTTGCTCACCAGTCCGGCCATTATCACAATATCCTGCAAGTCCAGGGACTCTACAAGTTCTTTAAGTTTATGCTCGTCCTGTCCCTGACCCACGAAGAGCATTTTGAATTTATGTCCGCGGTCTTTCAGGATCTTGAGCGCACGCACCGTGAAATCGATGTTCTTGATAAAGTTTATGCGACCCACAAACAGGAATACCACATCATCGCTCTCAAGGCCATAACGCTCGTTTACACGGGCGGCGGCAGCGGCAGGGTCATCTACCGGCACGTGGTCGGTGGCGTTCTGCACCACCTTGCACGGGGCTGTAAGGCCATATTCCTTCTGGTAAAGAGCCTTGATGGCGTCATTCACGGCCCAGCACTCGTCGCAGGCATTAAATGTCATCATCACTGTAGAAAGGGCCATCTTTACCGCCGGCTCCAACTTCAGCTGGCGGGCGAAATCCTGCCGGTACTGCGAGTGGAGGGTGGCTATCAGCGGCACATTGTGGATCTTGGCGTAGAAAGTGCCGGCAATGCCCAGGGTAAACGGCGAGTGAATGTGAACCAGATCTACATTGCTGCGGGAGAGCGGTATCTGAAACGAGGGATCTACCGACCCCAGCGGAAGGGAATAATCCAGACCGCCCAGCGGAAGGCTGTGGCAACGGACTATCTCGTAGGGATATTTCTTGTCTTCTGCTTCGTCGTAGCCTTTCACTCCGGGACAAAACAACACCACCTCGCCTTTTTTGGCAAGGCGGGTGGCGTAATTGTCAACAACTTTTATAACACCGTCTACCATAGGGTAGAAGGTGTCAAGAAAAAGCCCTACCTTCATTCTCTGTTATTTCCAGAAAGGAAGGTCTTTCAGGCTGCAGATTTCGCCGCCGTAGATGTTCTTGATGTAATCAAGGCCGCGGTCGCGGTCTTCTTCGGTCAGAGTGTCGGTGGTTTCGCGCGGAACCACGATGCCGAAGCCGCGGAAGAAAGCGTCTGCACTGGTGTGACGGCAGCAGCAGTCTGCCTGCCAGCCGGTGATGATCACGGT
>JAEETP010000070.1 GCA_016290415.1 Bacteroidales bacterium | reverse complement strand
GGGCCACCTGGTCTCGGCTCTGGCTTCGGCTGTGTCGGTAGTGAGATCGGCAGATATTGACAGCCGGAGATGGTTGTACAGCTGGGCGCCGATTCTGGGTGCCACCACCAGAAAACAGCCTGAATTCCAGGACCCTACGGGAGAAACGGCCCCTTCCGGCGCGCTGTCCATATCAGCTTCCGTAATGCTCTTTGCCACCATTCCCGGACCAAAACCCATACCCATGAAGAACAGGAGGCGGTCATTCACAGGTATCTTGAGGCCGGCCGTGGCGATGAGCCCGCCATAGTGCTGATGGCCTCTATAACTGATCAAGCCGTCATAAACCCGACTTTCTCCCTTGATGGGATTGAACTTATAGTCCGCCTTGAGGCCCAAATCGAAATACTCGCCAAGGTCGTATCGCGCTTCTACATAAGCGCCCGCCTTATAGGGCACATCAAAACTGTCCTCGACACCCATAAGGAAAAGCGGGGCAAATCCCGTACCCACCTCAAAGTGGACGGGACTCCTGTCCTGGGCACAAACCGCCGTAGCGCACACGGCACACAACGCAATTGCAAGAAGGATTCTTTTCATAACACAGCCGTTTCGTTTTCTATGTTTCCCTGGGGTTTATTCGCCGGTGTACCAAGCTTCGAAGTGGGACAGGTCGGTGCGGGTAAACTGCAGGGTGAAAGAGAGGGTGTAGGGTAACTCAAGCGGCAAAGATCCCAAATTGGAAACCTTGACCTCTCCGGGCAGTACCCCGGAGGCAACAGCCACATCCTCCCTGTTGATAATGCCGTCCATGTTCCAGTCCTGCGGGTTTCCGCTGGCATCCCGCCAATAATCCACTGTTGCCCTGCCGGTCAAAGTAATCTTGTCGGCATCTGCAGTATAGTCCACCAGGGACTCGGCGGCTTTGTCATAATCCTCGAATTTCTGGAATGCATATAAGTGAAGACCGGTGAAACTCAGGCGGTCATACTCCGTCCGGGCGTGGTCGTAATACGGGACAAAAGAGGTTCCCGAAACCTTGATAAATTTAGGGGAGTCGATTTCGCTGAACACAGCCACCGGATCTGTAATCACCTTACCCGTGGCGTCTTCTGCCTTCATCTGAATAGAAGACATATACCAGTATCCGTCTGGGTCCTCGTCCCCGAAATCGATGGTTTTTTCGCAACCGCAGATAACCCCGAGAACAAGAACCAATATTGGGAAGAAGGCTTTTTTCATACTCTACTCCGCAACAGAAACCTTGGGTGCCGTGAGAGCTATGCGGAAGCCGTCGTAGGCGTACATATGGGTGTAGTTGCCGGCGTGGCGGTAGCTTACGCGGCACATCGTGGGACCCTGGTCCCAGCAACCGCCGCGCTCTATGTGGAACTCGCGCTTGATGTCGCTCTTGAGCATCTTCTGGGAGTACTGCGGCTCAGACCCGTCGTACATCAGGTACTTGTCTTCGCACCACTCGTACAGGTTGCCGCTCATATCGTACAGACCCAGCTCGTTGGGCTTTTTGCTGGCAACGGGATGTGACTTTCCGTCGGCGTTAGCCACAGTCCAGGCCACCTCATCCAGATTGTCGCTGCCGGCATACTTGTAACCCTTGGACAGCTTGCCGCCGCGGGCCGCATATTCCCATTCAGCCTCAGTGGGCAGGCGGAAATCCTCTCCGGTGAGCTCGTTGATTGTCTCCAGGAAGCTTTTGCAGTCTTTCCAGCTGACCTTGTCCACCGGGCACTGCGGCCAGCGGGTATAGGAGGGATTGAAGCCCGAAACTATCTCGAACAGCTCCTGCGTAACCTCTGTCTGGGCAATCCAGAAATCACCCACGGTGACCTCGTGAGCCGGCTTTTCGTTGGGCTGTGGCTCGGTGGCACCCTGCTCCGGTGTGGCACCCATAGTGAAAGTGCCGCCCTCTACCTTGACCATCGTGAACTTGACCCCTTCTACATTGAATACCTTGGTCTCAACTCCGGGAACTTCGGCCTTGACGGCCGCATCCTGTTTGGCGCCCTCGGCCTTCTTTGCACCACCCTTGCAGGCCGGCACAACAGCAATTATCACAAGCGCCATCATCAGCGCCAATATCGAACGAAAGTTTTTCATAACGATTTATATTTTTCTATAAAATTATATTTCACCTATCTATTCAGCGAATATACTAAGTTTTTATTATATTTGCTATCAGCGATTATCATCTTTTGAAGCTATGAAAAACACTAGATTCCTTTTCGCCGTTTTGGTTGTTATCCTTTCTATGATAATCTCCGGCTGTAACCCGGACGAGCCGTCTGACAAGCCCGATGTCAAACCCGATGACAAACCCGGAAAAGTTGCTGTTACCGGCATCTCCTTGGACAAGCCGTCCTTAACCCTTACTGTTGGGCAGACAGCCACTCTTGCCGCCACCATATCCCCGGCGAATGCAGACAACAAAGGAGTCAAGTGGAGTTCTTCGAAGAGTAGCGTTGCAACCGTAGATAACAGCGGCACCGTGACCGCCGTACAGGAGGGCCAGGCAAGGATCACCGTCACCACAGACGACGGCGGCTTCACAGCCGCCTGTGAAATAACCGTGCAGGCAGCAGCGCCTGAAATCATATCTGTTACCGGCGTTGATATCAGCGACGCCTCCCTGTCGCTCGAGGAAGGGCAAAGCGCCGTGCTTACGGCAACGGTATTGCCTGACAACGCCACCGACAAAACCGTTTCCTGGTCTTCTGACAATACCGGTGTCGTTACTGTAGATCAGAGCGGCAACCTGAACGCCGTCGGTGCCGGTTCCGCAACCGTCACAGTGACCACCGCCGACGGCGGCTTCTCTGCGAGCTGCAGTGTTACCGTGGCCAAACCGGTAATTCACGTCACGGAGGTGACGCTCAATAAAGAATCTGTAGAAATGAGGAGCGGGGGTATTGATAGGATAGCCGAAACCGTACTGCCCGAAAATGCTGAAGACAAGTCCGTTACGTGGTTTTCAACCGATGAGTCGATTGTAACCATCACGCCAAATGGCGTTCTGGAGGCCCATAATCCGGGTCAGGCCGAGATAATCGTGGTGACCAAAGACGGCAACAAAACCGCCCGCTGCCAGGTAACCGTAACCCCCATTCACGTGAATTATGTGGGTGTATCCACCTCAAATAAAATTATTTATGTCGGGTCCTCGCTGCAGGCCGAGCTGGTAATACGTCCCGCGGAAGCAAACGATCAAACCGTAGTGTGGTCTTCTTCAAACGAATCAGTGGCAACCGTAGACCAGAACGGTCTTATCAGTGGTCTCAGCGAAGGCGATGTCACCATATCTGCCACAGCCAACGACGGCGGCATCACCGGCCAATACGAGTTCTGGGTCCGCAATCCAACCTACCCTGTAAACGCCATTGCTCTTGACAGGACCGCTTTGATTATGAACGTCGGCACGGAAGAGACCCTGCTGGCAGAAATATCGCCATCGAATGCCACCAACAAGGCCATCCGCTGGCTGTCGTCTGACCTTAACGTAGCCTGGGTCTATCCAAACGGTCTTGTTATTGCAAAAGGATTGGGCACGGCAACCATTACCGCGCGTTCAGAAGACGGCGGGAAAGAAGCTTACTGCACCGTCACCGTCGGCGGCACAGACCCCCACAGTGTCGCCGGGGTGATACTGAATGTGACCGTAATGACTTTGATTCCGGGTCAATTCGGGGCCCTTACTGCCTACGTATATCCTACTACGGCCGCAAATCAGCTTGTGGCCTGGTCATCTTCCAATACAAGTGTGGCAACCGTGGATGATGCCGGCCACGTCACTGGCGTCAAGGCCGGAAAAGCTGTCATTACCGTGACAACCAAAGACGGCGGGAAGACCGCCGCCTGCGAGGTCACTGTGCAGAATGACCCCGTCAACGTTTCCGGATTGACACTTAACAGGACCAGCATTACCCTTGACGCGGGGCAGAATGTCCAGCTTGTGGGGTCGGTTACTCCTTCCAACGCCACCAACCCTAATCTTGAGTGGTCGTCCGACAATCCCTCTGTCGCTATTGTAAACCCGGGCGGCTTTGTAATCGCAGTCAACCCCGGAACGGCCAGAATCAGCGCCGTGAGCCATAACGGACACGCAGCAGTATGTCTGGTTACCGTGACCCGGAAGGTCAAGAGCATCAGCATAAACGGAGCGACGACAATGACCGCCAAGACCTCGACACAACTGACGGCTGAAATTTCTCCCTCAAATGCCGAGTACAAGGACATAAACTGGTCTTCTTCCAACACAAGTATAGCCACCGTAGGCAATGACGGTGTCGTGAAAGCCATATCCACGGGTACCGTGACCATCACCGCCGCGGCCAAAGACGGCAGCGGCGTTAATGCCACTCATACCATCACGGTCACACCGGCGCGGTCATCATACATTATGCTTGGAGACGACCACGTAGAGGCGGGAGATCCGCTGAATCTGACAGTCGGAGAGTACCTGTCGTTCAATTGCAGACTCTACCCTCTGGGCACGACTGCCGCTGTGGAATGGGAATGTTCAGACGATCCAATTGTAGAAATACTCCCCTTCACCGGAGCCAACCCTGAATATCAGCGGACCCTTCACGCCCTCAAGAAAGGCGTATGCATCATTACCCTCACGGCCTCCGATACAGGCATACAGCGCTCTTTCACAGTGGTAGTTAGAGAATAGCGACGGATTTCAACGAAGCCAGCGCCTCGGCCACAATCTCTTCCGGGAGTCCTTCGAGGATTTCGGAGGCGAAGGCCGTCATCTGCAGGCGGCGGGCTTCGGCGGCAGGGATGCCGCGACTGCGCATATAGAACAGTTCGTCTTCGTTAAGACGGCCGAATGTGGCGCCGTGGCTGCACTTGACGTCGTCGGCATAAATTTCCAGCTGCGGCAGGCTCTGCGAGCGGCAGTCGTCGCTCAAAAGCAGATTGTGGTTTTCCTGATAGGCCTCGGTGCCGATGCATTTTTCCGGCACACGGATCAGCCCGAAAAACCGGGTGCGGGCCTCACCGGCCACAATGCCCTTGAACAACTGGCGGGAAGAGCAATTCGGCTCGCCGTGCTCCATATTCACGGTGAAATTGACGCTGGAGCGTCCCCCGGCAAGGTACAGGCCGCGCAGGGTGCATTCGCCTCCCTCGCCGGCAAAGCGCACCGATACGGAGCAGTCTATAACGCCGCCGTAGCCGGGCAGCGCCACAAACACCAGCTGCCGGCTTTCTCCGGAAGCGATGGTGACATCCACCTTGCGGGTGGCATCTCCGCTGAGCAGTATGACCTCACTACTTGCCATTATGCTGATTTATAATCCAGTCGTAACCTTTCTCTTCTATCTGCAGGGCCAGTTCCTTGCCCCCGGTCATAATAATCCGCCCATCGTAGAGCACGTGTATCACGTCGGGCACAATGTAGTCCAGCAGGCGCTGATAGTGGGTAATCACCACAAACGAATTGTCGGCACTGCGCAGGCTATTGACACCCTCGCCCACGATGCGGAGGGCGTCCACGTCCAGGCCGCTGTCGGTCTCGTCCAGGATGGCCAGGCGGGGCTGCAGCATCGCCATCTGGAATATTTCGTTGCGCTTTTTTTCGCCGCCCGAGAAGCCCACATTCACGCCGCGGGACAGGAAGCTGCGGTCCATCTTCACCAGGGCCAGCTTGCTGTTCATCAGCTTGATGAACTCTGCACTGGAGAGTTCCGGCAGTCCCTGTGCCTTGCGGTGCGCGGCAACGGCGCTTTTCAGCATCTGGGTGTTGGATACCCCTGGAATCTCCACGGGATACTGGAATCCCAGGAAAACGCCCTTCCAGGAGCGCTCTTCCGGCGAAAGGCTAAGCAAGGACTCGCCGTCCAGCAGGGCATCGCCTTCCGTCACAGTGTAGCCCGGCTTGCCCGCCAGAACCCCGCTGAGGGTGCTTTTGCCGGCGCCGTTGGGCCCCATTATGGCGTGCACTTCGCCCCGGGCAACCTTCAGATTGATGCCGCGCAGAATCTCGCGGTCCTCTACCGAGGCGTGCAGATTGTTGACTTCCAGTAATATATCGTTTGCCATAAGCTACTTGTTTTCTTTTTTATAAAGTTTCCACCAGCTGGCCAGCGACCAGATGCCGTTGACCAGATACAGGGCGCACACGATGGGCATAAACACGTGGCCGACCGACAGGTGCAGGATAATCTGGGTGACGTTGACCACCAGCCAGACCAGCCAGCAATCCCATTTCTTGAGCGCCGACAGCAACTGTGCGTAAAGAATCAGCACTGTGACGACAGTGTCCAGGAATGGGTGCGGGTCGGCGGGGAAAAGCTTGTATAGCATCCATCCCCAGGCAAAGGAGAGCAAAACCACCGCGGCGACTCCCAAAATGCGCTGGGTCCAGCTTAGCTGCGTCACCTTTAAATCGCCCTTGCTGCTGACCTCCTCCTTTTTGGGATGGGTCCAGCGCCAATGCCCTATAATATTGATAGTAAGCGAGATGGGCTGTAAAAAGAGCGATGCGTAAAGGTTCTTGTTCCAGAACAGCAGAAACAGCGCCGCCGTATACAGATATCCCACCCAGAAATTATACTTGCTGTTGCGGCCCGCCAGAAACACGCAGGTCAGGCCCAAAACAGAAGATATCAGGTCTATCAGCAGCACCGGGGCGCCGCCGAGAGTAAAAAGCGTATAGTTCATCCAATCCATTATCCTACACTTCCTTCAAGGTTTACACTGAGCAGGCGGCGGGCCTCTATGGCGAACTCCATAGGCAACCGCTGCAGCACGTCGGAGGCATAGCCGCCCACAATCAGCGCCACGGCATCCTCTTCGCTGATGCCTCTCTGGCGCAGATAAAACAACTGGTCTTCGCTTATTTTGGAGGTGGTGGCCTCGTGCTCCAGGATGGCGCCGCTGTTGGCGCAGTCAATCACCGGGAAGGTGTGCGCGCCGCACCTGTCGCCAATCAGCAGCGAGTCGCACTGCGAGTGGTTGCGCACCCCGCTGGCGCCGCTGGCCACCTTTACCAGGCCGCGGTAGCTGTTCTGGCTCTGCCCGGCGCTGATACCCTTGCTCACAATTCGGCTGGTGGTATTCTTGCCGATATGGACCATCTTGGTGCCGGTGTCTGCCTGCTGATAATTGTTGGTGAGCGCCACCGAATAGAACTCCGAGTGGCTGCCGTCGCCGCGCAATATGGTGCTGGGATATTTCCAGGTGATGGCGCTGCCAGTCTCGACTTGGGTCCAGAACAGGCGGCTGCGCTCGCCGCGGCAAAGGCCGCGCTTTGTCACAAAATTGAAGATGCCTCCCCTGCCCTCCTTGTCGCCGGGATACCAGTTCTGCACGGTGGAATATTTGACCTCGGCATCCTTCTCAACAATAATCTCCACAATTGCGGCGTGCAGCTGGTTCTCGTCGCGCATCGGGGCGGTGCAGCCCTCCAGATAGCTCACATAAGAGCCCTCGTCGGCCACAATCAGCGTGCGCTCGAACTGCCCTATATTGCGGGCGTTGATGCGGAAATAGCTGCTCAGCTCCATCGGGCAGCGGACCCCCTTGGGGATATAGCAGAACGACCCGTCGCTGAACACCGCGCTGTTGAGGGCGGCAAAATAATTGTCACTGGGCGGCACCACCTTGGACAGGTACTTCCTGACCAGCTCTGGATAGTTCTGAACTGCCTCGGAGAACGGGCAGAAAATGACCCCCAGCTCGGCCAGCTTGGCCTGGAAAGTGGTCTTGACCGACACCGAGTCGAACACGGCATCTACGGCCACCCCGCTCAGGGCATCGCGCTCGTGCAGGGGAATGCCCAGCTTGTCAAAGGTCTTGATAAGCTCCGGATCCACCTCCTCGCGCTTCTTGGGCGCCTTGGGCGCGGCAAAATAGATGATGTCCTGGTAGTCGATGTGCGGGATGGTCAAATGCCCCCAGGTGGGCATTTCCATCGCCTGCCACTTGCGCAGGGCGTCCAGGCGGAAGTCCAGCATCCACTGCGGCTCGCCCTTTTTTGCCGAAAGCGCACGCACGATATCTTCGTTCAACCCTTTTGGGAAGAACTCCTGCTCGATGTCGGTGGTGAACCCCTCGGAGTACTCCGAAGAAAGTCGCTGCAGTATATCCTCGTTTTCTGCCATAGGTGGCAAAGTTAGTGATTTATCATTAACTTTGCTTTCAGCAACGTATTTCAAAACAATATGGCAGAGCAGAAACCTCAACGCACAGAATTCTCACAGATAGGCCACAGGGCCGCAGTGGCACGCCTTTTCGAAGGCAGCGGATACACAAACTCCCCAGAAATCAAAATCGCCGACGGCATCGCCAGCCACAAACTGATGGCCCAGGGTGTCGACTTCGATTTGGTTTACAACCCGCTGAAGCACCTCGGCTACAAGGCGGTGCTGAATGTTCTGGGCGAGATTTACGCCGCATTTCACCGGCCCCGCGCTCTGAGCCTGGCCGTGGGCGTCTCTTCTCACTTTGCTTTTGAAGATATCGCCGAGCTGTGGGGCGGCGTGCTGGCCGCAGCCAAAGAGCACGGCATCAAAGAGCTTCACCTGGATCTCTTCCCCTCTATCAACGGCCTGCAAATCAGCCTGATGGCCACCGGAACCCAGTCCCGCACCGTGGCCAGCAAAATCCCCGCCGCCTCCAGCAAAGACCTAATCTGCCTGAGCGGCAACGTGGGCGCCGCTTATATGGGCCAGCACGTGCTCGAGCGCGAAAAAGGGGCCTTCCTGGCCGCCGGCGAAGAAAACGCCAAACAGCCCGACCTGTCCAAATACAAATATCTGCTGTCGCAATATCTCTGCCCGGAACTGCCCGCAAACGTGATAGACCGCTTCACCAAAGGGGGCTTCTACCCCACCGCCGGCGTGTTTGACTGCCGCGGCCTGGCAGAAGCCGTCAATTCCCTCTGCGAGAAGACGGGCTTTGGCGCAAAGCTCTATCTGGACCGTCTCCCCATTGCCTCCGAGACCTTTGAAATGGCCGCCGAAGTCAATATCGACGCCGTCACGGCCGCAATCAACGGCGGTGACGACTATCGTCTGATATACACCATCCCCCTGAGCCGCTACGAAGAGTTCAAGCGCGAGATCCAGACTTTTGACGTCATCGGCCACCTGGCCCACAGCGATGTGGGCAGCGTGTTGGTCACCCCCGACGGAGCCGAACTGCCACTTAAAGAAATCTAACAATTTATATACCACCCACTTATGAAAAAAGCTCTTATAATATTGATCTTTGCGCTGATGCCGCTCTTTTTATCCGCACAGGAGTCCGCTATCCCCGTCCGGATGGAGATTGCCCAGATAGAGGCCAATGATGGACAGGTACAGCTGGAAGCCTTCCAGTTTATCAAAGACGGAGAAAAATCTTACTGGCTTTCTGTTGGCCACCTAGGTGTGGGCGACGAGATCATCCAGGTTCAGTTTGACCCTCTCTTTGAACTCTTTATCCCCCTGGGCGACACCCTGGAAGAGGCCATTGACACAATGGAAGATATGAAAGACTATTTTGGCAAACCTTCCAGCGAGAAATTCGAAATGGACGGCTGTCTGGCTGTCGGCTTCCCCACAAAAGACCTGCAGACCGTTACCATCGTGCCGCGTCGCGTTTTCCTGACCCGCAACCTAATCTTCAAGCTGGAATACGACGGCTACGAGCGCAACACCTATGTTCCTCGCAGCAATTTCGTGAGCATACTCTCCGGCCTCAAATTCTACCAGAAACTCCATCCCAACGAGGAATAATCTTTAAGACAAACACATAAACACTTTTCTATGAAAACCTTGAAAGCCCTCTGCCTGTGCGCGCTCTGGACTTTGATCCTGGTGTGCGCCTGCAATAAACCCACACCTGAACCCGAACCGGAACCGACACCCGACCCCACTCCGACCGTAACCCTCGAGGCCGTAGACCTTGGCCTGAAGGTCATCTGGGCCGACCGTAACCTCGGTGCAGACAGTCCTTCCGACTTCGGAGACTACTTCGCCTGGGGCGAAACCGACACCAAAACCAGCTTTGACTAGAGCAACTATAAATG
>JAEETP010000069.1 GCA_016290415.1 Bacteroidales bacterium | reverse complement strand
AACAGTTGCTGTCTGACATATATATGAAGATAACCTGGCGGGAAATAGTGTTGGACTATTTCGGGAAATCACCTTCGTGGCTATACCATAAGCTGGACGGTATAGACGGCAATGGCGGCCGAGGCGGATTCACGAAAGACGAACTGACCACCCTGAAAGGTGCTCTGGTGGACCTTTCAGACAAAATCCGCACTGCCGCGGACAGGCTGACCGTGGAATAACCTACAGCGCGGAGTATTTCTCGCCGTATTCGAGTTGCTGGGCGACGAAGTCGTCGCAGTATTCAACTTTGTAATCCACAACCTTGCCGCCTTTCTCTACCGGAACGATGGTGGGGTTCACGAAACCGCGGTAGGGCTTGAGGTTCAGGGCGGCGTAGCGCTCCAGGACTTCGCGGTGCAGGTCGGGGTCGATGTTCACGGCATACTTCTCTACCAGGTCGCGGCCGGCGGCGTAGTCACCCTCACTCTTGATGCGCTGGATTTCCGCCAGCAGCTCGGCAAACAGGTCGCGCAACGCCTCGTAGTCATTGATCACGAAATAGGTCTTGCCGTCGCGCTTTTTCATCTCAATCACATTGGCGGCGGCGCCCTTCTCGAAGCACCAGTCGGCAATCAGCTTGCGGTTCTGCATATGCGCCTCGGTGTTCTGCTTGCCCGGCTCTATGCGGGTAAACTGAGTGAAAATACCGTTGCGGATATAAGAATCATACTCTGCCTTAAAAGCCTCGGGGTCGTCCAGAAGACCCAGCTCAATCAGCTTGGGATCGGCCAGATAATAGAGAGCAAACAGGTCGGCGCGGGCCTCCTCCAGGGTGGAGCTGTACTCCTTCAGAGCGTTGGGATTGGTTCCCTCCAGAAGCTGGCCGGAGCCGTGGCCCAGGCACTCGTGCAGGTCGGTGTGCAGATTGTCGGTGATGTAGCCGTACTTCTTGATGCGGTCGCGCTCGGCATCGTCCCAGGCAAACTCGGAGAGCATACTGGTGGGCTTCTCGTTGGCTGCCAGATCGTAGGCCTCGGTGATGTTGGCGATGGTCACACTCTTGCTGCCGTGCTCTTTGCGGATCCAGTCGGCGTTGGGCAGATTGATGCCGATGGCGGTGGAGGGATAAGTGTCGCCGGCAATCACAACCGCGTTGATGACTTTGGCCGACACGCCCTTGACCTCGGCTTTGCGGAAACGGGGATCGATGGGAGAATTGTCCTCGAACCACTGTGCGTTGGCGCTGATGATTTCGGTGCGGCGGCTGGCCTCTTCGTCCTTGAAATTGACCATCGCCTCAAAGTTGCCCTTCAGACCCAGAGGGTCGCCGTAGACCTCAATGAAGCCATTGATAAAGTCGACCTTGGAAATGGTGTCCTCTGCCCACTCGATGTTGTATTTGTCCCAAAGACGAAGGTCGCCGGTGCGGAAATACTCCACCAGATCGGCTATAATCTGCTTCTGACGGTCGCTGGGAGCCACTTCTGCCGCCTTTTCCAGATTCTCGCAAATCTTGGCCAGCGCCGGGCCGTACAGGCCGTCGGTGGTATATTTCAGTTCGGTGAGCTTGCCGTCGGCATCCTTTATCAGCCGGCTGTTGAGGCCATAGGAAATGGGGCGAGGGTCAGTCGGGTCTTCCATATCGGCATAGAACTTCTCTGCCTCGGCCTGATTCACACCGTCGTAAAGATGGTTGGCAGAGGCCAGGATAATATCCTTGTCGGTGCCCTGATATTTGCGCACGGGGGCGATGTCGGGATTGTACATTATCTCAATCAGATTGGCCTCGCCAATGCCGCATTCAGCAAACAGTTGGGTCATAAACTCCCGGCTGCACTCAGGGAAAAACTTGTGCTCGCCGTAGTGGTGATGAATTCCGTTGGAGAAAAATACCCTCTTGGCATAAACCATAAACTGGTCCCACTGCTCGCCGCTGCGCTCTCCGTCCCAGGTCTTGATGATGGTTTCCAGAGCCCTGCGAATGGGCATATTATATTCGTAGTTCTGCTCCCAGATGATGTCCCTGCCCCACTTTGCCGCCTCGGCCAGATAGTAGGCATATTCCTTTTCCTGCAGCGGGAGGTTGTCCCAGCCGGGAATCTGGTACTTGATCACGCCCAGGTCGGCGAATTCATCCACACAATATTTAAAATCGTCCTGCGGCTTGGGGCGGCAGGCAGTAAAGAGCAATGTAGCAGCTAATGCCATAATGGTGAAGTTTCTCATATAATTGATTGTTGATTAAAAACATAGTTTGTGGGAAATGACTCCCGGCTGCACAGCCAGCCCGAAGCGGACCATATGCTTCAGGAAAGCGTCGGGATTGGCGCAATCGAGCTGATTCTCGTCATAGCCATAGTGATAGCGGGCCACCAGATAGAACCAGTCGGCGCCTCTGACGGGATTGTAGGCTATCTCTGCCGAAATGTTGGCGGGAATGTCACCCATAAACAGCGGAGTCACCGAAGCGCTTATCATCAGCCGGCTGTCAAGGGGATGATAGCAGAGGCCGACATTGACATAGCCCTGATACCGGTTGAACATCTCCAGCGAAAAGTCGTTGTAGATGGAGCCTATGCCAAAGCGGCCCGTGGCCTGGGCGGTGAACTGCCCGCCCCAGGTATGGGTATAGGTCGCAAACAGGCAGTCTATGCTGCGCGAAATGGCGCCGTCATAGCCGTTGGAGCGGTGCTCGATGCCAATCAGTATATCGTCGATTATCCCGTGCGGGCCTTTTCTGAACGGATGATAGGCATAGATGCCCGGCTGATAAAGGTTGCTGCGGAAAGGATTGGAAGGCTTGTACGCATCCCATAGTGAAAGCTGGGTATAGCCCAGAAAAACGTTCCAGTCACTGCCGGCGATATTCTGAAGAGCGTTGTAGCGCAGGCTCACCTGGAAGGCCAGGTCGTTGGTGTCCCAGTCTGGCCTGGCGTTCAGAGGGATGCCGGTGGTGACATAATTCTCTTTGAAAACACTCAGCATCGGCTCCTGGGCCGAGGCAGAGGGGCGGCCGGCAAAAAGGCCCGCCAGAAGCAGTATCAAGAGAAATATGCGCAGTTTCATTATGTCGTCAAAATTAGTAACTTTGAGGCTCATTTCTAACATTATTTGAAAAATATGTTAAGTCCACTCACAGCCGTGTCGCCCGTTGACGGACGCTATCATTCCAAAACCGCAAAACTGGGAGATTATTTCTCTGAATTCGCGCTGATACGCTATCGCGTAAGGGTAGAGATTGAATATTTCATCTCGCTGTGCGAAATCCCCCTGCCGCAGCTGGCCGGATTCGACCCGCAGAACTTTGACAGGATCAGGGCCATTTACCGCGGTTTTTCAGAAGAGGATGCGGCGGCTGTAAAGCAGATTGAGCGCACCACAAACCACGATGTCAAAGCGGTGGAATACTTTATCAAACAGAAGTTTACCACTCTGGGCATAGACGCCCGCTACGGCGAATTCGTCCACTTTGGCCTCACGTCGCAGGACATAAACAACACCAGCGTACCGCTCTCTTTGAAAGAGGGCATCGCCGATGTCTTTATGCCGCTTCTGGAAGAGGTTTGCGGCATTATTCGCGGCTACGAAGAAGATTGGAAAGATGTGCCTATGCTGGCCCACACCCACGGACAGCCGGCATCCCCCACCCGCCTGGGCAAGGAATTCGGCGTGTTCGCCACCCGCCTCGCAGAGCAGATGCGGCAGCTGTCGAATCTTTCTTATCCCGCCAAATTCGGCGGCGCCACCGGCAATATGAATGCCCACCACGTGGCCTATCCTTCGATAGACTGGAAGACCTTCGCCGACGGTTTCGTAGAGAAAAAGCTGGGTCTGGCGCACTCCTGGCCCACCACACAGATAGAGCATTACGACAATCTGGCGGCCATTTTCGACTGCCTGGCGCGCATCAACACCATCCTTATCGATTTTTCACGCGACATATGGACATACATCTCTATGGAATATTTCCGCCAGAAGGTGGTGGCCGGCGAGGTCGGTTCTTCTGCAATGCCGCACAAGGTCAACCCCATAGATTTCGAGAATGCCGAAGGCAACCTGGGTGTTGCCAATGCCGTTTATCATCACCTCAGCGCCAAACTGCCCATCTCCAGAATGCAGAGAGACCTTACCGATTCCACCGTGCTGCGCAACGTGGGCGTGCCCATTGCGCACAGCGTGATTGCGCTGGAATCGCTCAAAAAGGGCCTGGGCAAGTTGATTTTGAATGAGAACAAGCTTAAGGCCGACCTCGAAAACAACTGGGCGGTGGTGGCCGAAGGGATACAGACAATACTGCGCCGCGAGGGCTATCCCAACCCTTACGAGACGCTCAAGGCGCTTACCCGCACCGGCGAGGGCGTCAGCCAGAAGACCATCAGCGATTTCATAGACACACTGTCGGTGAGCGACAGTGTCAAGGAAGAGCTTAGAGCCATCTCACCCAGTTCATACACAGGATTATAATCAATAAAATTGCATAAGATGAAAAGGATTCTTTTGACAGCCG
Organism: Bacteroidales bacterium; assembly: GCA_016290415.1. Classification (GTDB taxonomy): domain Bacteria; phylum Bacteroidota; class Bacteroidia; order Bacteroidales; family UBA932; genus Equibacterium. Next base: position 5,736 of record JAEETP010000069.1, on the reverse strand, counting down.
CCATCATTATCGCAGCAGCATTTACAGTTAAGGCTCAGAGCATACCGGAGATTTGCGCCCGGATGACCGAAGAGCTCTCAAAAGGCGAGACTATGGGCCAGGCCTTTGATATGATGATGACACTGCCCATCATCGGTAAGATAGGCGGCCGCACCTGGATAAACGGCGACAACTTCAGAATGGAAGCTATAGGCAAGGATGACGCTGACATCACCTGGCGCACCCCAGACACCGAGTGGAACTACAATCCCACGGAAAACACCGTGACCATCAAGAAGGTAGAGAAAAAGGCCGAAAGCGAAAACAACAACGGCCAGACCAAAAACTTCGAGAGCATAAGCCAGGACTATGACCTCAAAATCGTGAAGGAAGACGACGATGCGTGGTATATGACCGGCAAAAAGGCCAAGACCAACACCAACAAAGACGACCCCAAGACCATCAAGATGGCTGTCAGCAAGCAGACCTATCTGCCGCTGTACTACACCGCCAGGCAGAAAGGCGTCACCATCTCTATGGAGAATTTCCAGGTTGGCGTAACTCCCGAAGAGGTTACTTTTGACCCCGCCAAGTATCCCGGCGTCAAGATCATAGACCAGCGATAAACACCGTGAAACACTTTTTTCTGACTGTCACCTTTGCTCTGGCAGCCCTGCAGGCGTTTGCCCAGGGCTATTGGAATCAGAGCACCCGGATTATGCCGCTGCGCATCCCCGTGGGCGAGAATCCCGAATTTCTGGACCTCAACGGCGACGGCAGGCAGGATGCCGTGAAAAGCTACATCTACGGCGACATCGCCATCCTCTGGCTGGACGAGGACGGCAATATGAAAGAAGGCGACATTGAGGGCGACACCGTGAACGACTGCCTGCTGGCAGACCGCAACAAGGACGGCAAGTACGACCTTATTATAAAATGGGCCGACCAGACGGGGAACGGTAAGGCCGACCTCAACCTTATAATAGAATACCCGCGCGACGGCATCCACAACATCAACTATATGTACGTCTTTGACGACGACGGCGACGGGGTGTTCAACTATTTCGACTGGAACATAATGACCCTCTCCTGCTGGGAGAAAAACGGCATCAGCGATTTCTACACCGACTACAGCGGCAATTCCACCTTCCTGAAGACTCACCGCAAGCCGGACGGAATGCAGGATTTGCGCTACCAGTGGGAGAATCCGTTCATATTTTATGACTGGGACGGCGACGGCCTCAGCGAGATGGCGGTGCGGTTATGCGACGGCCAGCTGCCCGACAAGGCGGCCGAAGCTGCCGGCTATGACCTTATGCAGCACCAGGGCTGGATGCACTGGTTCTCGATGGGAATCGATATGGACAACGACAATGCCGCAGGAGGCGATTTTGACTTCGATATGACGCTCTGCTACCGCGGCGAAAAGGCCATAGACTACCGCAATCTGTCACATCCGCTTAAAAATATGCGCGGTCTGCCCGAAGCCGACAAATTCTTCCCCGACCCCCGCTACAGGCAGCTCACAGAGCTCATCTATCCCGACCGCAAGCAGGCATTCAAGGTCGGCTTTGCCGGCAATTGGAAGCGCGCCCTTTTCGTATGGGACGAAGATGACGACTGCGGCCGGTGGGAGCGCGTGGAACTCTACGACAATATGGACGCCTTCAAAACCGGCTCCAACCAGGGCGGTCTGGACAATAACCCGCAGGCCGACGTCACGGGCGACCGCGGCGAGTGGGACGAAGATTTCTCTGGCGGCGGCGACATCTATGTGGGACGCTTTGACGGCCGGATCCATCTCTACGGAGCCGAACGCGGCGCCTGGCGCATAGACCAGAACACCAAATACTACCAGGGCTTCAACCGCAGCTGGCAGAACACTGCTCCCGGCAGCTTTGCCACCGTGGAATATCTGGACGAAAATGGCAACGGTTTCCTGGACTGCATCAAATACGACCTGGACGGCGACCGCGAATATGAATTCGAGGTTTCGCTGCACGAACTGGGTCTGGACGACCGCTGCGACGTTCTGGACGTCTCAAAGATGAAATACAAGGACTTCACCCGCCTGTTCAAGAAAGTCTCCGACGGGATGTGGAAGCGGGCACAAGCCGCCCGCAAGGTCGCCTTGAAATACGGCATCCAAACCTCCTGGTACGCCAAACTGCTGGACGCCCACAGCCCCCGCGAGCGCTACCACAACGGCTGGTGGCTGCAGTTCTACATCTACAAAGACCTCGAGCAGCGCTTCGCCGCCTCCGGCGACACGGCCTCCCTCCAGCGCCTTTCCAAAGCCTACTACTCCGGAAGCTGGAAAGAACTCGATGGCAGATAACAAAAAGAGTGCTCCCCGAACCGAGAAGCACTCTTTCGTTATATATGAGTATCGATTAGTAGCTCTGTGCGATAGCGATAAAGTCTGCTGCTTTCAGAGAAGCGCCGCCAATCAGACCGCCGTCAATGTCGGGCTGGGCGAAAAGCTCCTTGGCGTTGGAAGGCTTGCAACTGCCGCCGTAAAGGATGGTGCAATCCTCAGCGATCTGCTTACCGAACTTGTCAGCAAGAAGTTTGCGGATAAAAGCGTGGATTTCCTGAGCCTGCTCGTTGGTAGCGGTGAGGCCGGTACCGATGGCCCATACGGGCTCGTAGGCAATCACGATGTGACCCATCTCCTCTGCGCTGAGACCAAAGAGAACCTCCTCTATCTGAGCCTTTACTACATCGAAATGCTTCTCTGCCAGACGCTCCTCTTTCATCTCACCCACACAATAGATAGGCTGAAGGCCATTTTCCAGAGCGAGCTTGATCTTGGGAACCAGAGTTGCGGAAGTCTCGCCGTAGTACTGACGGCGCTCTGAGTGGCCAAGAATCACAAACTGGCAACCGATTCCTGCCAGCATATTGGCAGCAACCTCACCGGTGAAAGCACCCTTGGGCTGATCGGCGCAATTCTGAGCGGAAAGAGCAATCTTGCTATCCTTGATAGCCTCGCCCACGCTGGTCAGATGCACGAACGGCGGTGCCACCACCAGATTTACATCAGCGGGAACCTGATTCATATTAGCCACGAGCTCCTTTGCCAGAGCCACACCTTCGGCAACGGTGGTATTCATCTTCCAGTTGCCGGCAACGATTTTTCTACGCATTGTATTTAAGATTAATTGTTTGTATTCGGGATTTGCGGGTGGCAAAGATACGAATATAATTTTTACCTTTGTCAAGATGGACAAATTATTCTTGATAGACGGACATTCGCTGATTTTCAGGATGTACTACGCCTTTATGAGGCGCCCTATGATCAACTCCAAAGGGGTTGACACCTCCATCCTGTACGGCTTCACAAAATACCTGCTGGAGATTATCACCAAGCAGCATCCCACCCACCTGGCAGTGGCGTTTGACCCGCACGCGGCCACCTTCCGCCACGAGGCCTACCCCGCCTACAAGGCCAACCGCAGCGAGGCCCCGGAACTGGTGCACGAGGCGCTGGAGCCGCTGTGCGAGCTGATGAAGGCTATGGAAATCCCGGTGCTGATGCGCCCCGGCTTTGAGGCGGACGACGTAATCTGCTCTGCCGCAAAGCATTTCGCCGGCGACAATATGCAGGTGTATATGGTGACCCCCGACAAGGACTTTGGCCAGGCTGTGCACGGCAACATCTTCCAGTTAAAACCCGGCAAGTCGGGCGACGACGACACAGTGCTGGACGAAGCCGCCATATGCGCCAACTATGGCATTGAAAATTCCCGTCAGGTGATAGACATACTCACCATCTGGGGCGATTCCGCCGACAATGTCCCCGGCGTGGCCGGCGTGGGCGAAGTCGGTGCCAAGAAACTGATTGGCAAATACGGCAGCGTAGAGAATATCTATGCCCATCTGGACGAACTCACTCCAAAGCTGCGCGAGAGTTTTGAGGCTGCGCGCGACCATATAGAGATGAGCAAGTTTCTGGTGACCATCAAAGATGACATCGACATAGACTTCTCTATCGGCGACCTGGCGCTGACGGCCTGCTGCAACGCCGCCGTGCGCGAGCTGTTTGACAAATACGAGTTCCGCAGCCTGCTGAAGATGCTGCCCGAAGGCGAAGGCGGCCCTGCGGCTGTGATCCAGACAAAGAATCTTCAGTGCAGCGAAGCTCCTGCGGCCGACCTTCTGAAACAGGCTCGCACTTCAGGCAGCGTGGCGGTGAACATCGCCGACCGGATAATCCTGGCCTGCGGCAGCAAGTGGGCCGAATTTACACTGAAAGACTCTGCCGCGCTGGCGCTATTGACGGACCCGTCCGTGACCAAAACAGGCCACGGCCTCAAAGAGGCGATGCACAGGCTTGGGGCAGAGATCAAAGGCCCTCTGAAGGACATCGAGATAATGCACTACCTGCTGAATCCGGAAGTCAACCACAAGATAGACTATCTGCTGCGCAGCTATCTGGATATGGAGCTGGACTCTCCCGCCGCTGGTGAACCACAGCAGCTGGACCTCTTTTCTATGGCGGAGCCGGAGAGTGCCGGCAAGGAGGCCGAAACTGCCCGCCGCAGCTGCGTCGCCGCCGGAATGCTTGCGCCCGTGATAGAAAAAGAACTCCGTGAGAAGAGTCTCTGGAGCCTCTACGAAACCATAGAGATGCCGCTGATAGGCGTCCTCTACGATATGGAGCACACCGGCGTCAAGATAGATGTGGCGCAGCTGGACGCATTCGGCAATTCTCTGCAGGGCGACATTGACCGTCTGGAGGCACAGATACGCGACATTGCAGAAGACCCCGCCCTCAACGTACAGTCTCCCAAACAGATAGGAGTCCTTCTCTTCGAGAAGCTGAAGCTTGACCCCAAGGCCAAAAAGAGCCGCAACGGGGCCTGGCCCACCGACGAAGAGACTCTTCAGGCCCTGAGCGACCGCCATCCAGTGATAGAAATGATTCTGGAATACCGCGGGCTCAAGAAGCTGATGACCACCTACATAGCGCCGTTCCCCGGGTATATCGACCCCGCCGACGGCCGCGTGCACACCACCTTCACGCAGGCGCTCACCGCCACCGGCCGTCTGTCCAGCGTCAAGCCCAACCTGCAGAACATCCCCGTCCGCACATCGCTGGGCCAGGAGATCCGCCGCGCCTTTGTGCCTGAAGCAGACTGGATTGTGGCGGCCGACTATTCGCAGATAGAGCTGCGCATTATGGCCCACCTTAGCGGCGACCCGTCTCTGGTGGCCGATTTCCAGACGGGCGACGACATCCACGCCGCCACCGCCGCCAAAATTTTCAAGGTTCCGGTGGACCAGGTCACCAAAGACCAGCGGCGGCAGGCCAAGACGGCCAACTTTGGCATAATGTACGGCATATCGTCGTTTGGCCTGGCGCAGCGGCTGGGCATCTCACGCACCGACGCCAAAAACCTGATAGACGACTACTACCGTAGTTTCCCCGGCATCCGGACCTACATAGACGGCGTAATCGCCCACGCCAAAGAAAAGGGTTATGTAGAGACCATTTTCGGCCGGCGGCGCTATCTGCCCGACATCAACTCCAAGAATTTCACCGTCCGCAGCCTGGCAGAGCGCAATGCCGTGAATGCACCCATCCAGGGGAGCAGCGCCGACATCATAAAACTGGCTATGATTGCCGTGCACAGGCGTTTGAAAGAAGACGGCTACCGCAGCCGGATGGTGCTTCAGATACACGACGAACTGCTGTTTGACGTGTACGAAGATGAGCGGGAAAAACTTATGAAGATGGTTGTGGAGCAGATG
>JAEETP010000156.1 GCA_016290415.1 Bacteroidales bacterium | reverse complement strand
ATTAGGCGGTTATAGCGGTGAGGATCCACCTCTTCCCATCCCGAACAGAGAAGTTAAGCTCACTTGCGCCGATGGTACTGCGACACCATGTGGGAGAGTAGGTAGCCGCCGCCTTCAAACGGAAGCCCGATGGATAGCCATCGGGCTTCTTTCGTTTGAAGGCGCCGGCTTTGCCGCCGCCTATTTTACTAGGGGGCTCTGCCCCCTAAGACCCCCGCGGCGCAGTGCGCCGGCCACCTGACGGTGGCTTGAGGCTCGCCCAAGTTCTCCAACGAATTCAATACAAAATATTTGTTAACTTTGTAAGAATTCGAGATTAATCATCGTGTTATTATGAGTGATTCCAATAAGATGTCAAGGGCCGATTTCCTGAAAGTGTCCACTCTTGGGCTGGGCGGCCTGTTTTTTGGGCTAAAACCATCTGCACTGAATGCTGCGGAGAGCAAGCCGGCAGCTGCAGCCGATAAAAGAAGCCTTTACGAGAGCTGGAAATCTCCCTGGCAGCCCGAAGTGCCCCATCGCCTTAGTGAAATCACCCACCAGCTTGCCTGGAAAGGCCTTTCGGGCGAAAACGGCCGCACTATGAAGACGGTGGACTGGAATCCTCAGATTAACAAATCCCTGCCGCCGCAGATGCAATATGCAGCCGCTGCCAGAAGCATTGCAGAGAATGCGCCACTGCGCATCTTGCCCGGCGAACTGATAGTGGGCTCGGCCACACTCCTGGAAGCAACGCACGAGCGGATCCCTATTCTTGACACCACCAGCGTCACCCACACTACACTCGATTTCGAGAGAGTGCTGCCGCTTGGCTATAACGGTATCAGAAAGCAGATTAAAGAGCGCCTGGCTTCCGGCACGCTGGACGAAAAAGGCCGCGAGCTGAATGAGGCTGCTCTGCTGACCCTGGATGCCGCAGATATCTGGCAGAAACGCAACATCGCATTGCTTGAGCAGATGCGAGATGAAGTCAAATCAGAAGAGAAAGCCTTCTACCAGACCATAATCGATACGCTCAAGCGCGTCCCCGACGAGGCTCCGCGCAGTTTCCGCGAAGCAGTCCAGTCGCTGTGGAGTATGTACGCATTCCTGCGCCTGATGGGTGACTGGTCCGGAATAGGCCGCATAGACAGGATGCTGGGCCCTTACCTGAAAGAAGACCTGCGCAAGGGCGTCCTGACCCTGGACGAGGCCCGCGAGATTCTGGCCCACTTCTGGATAAAAGGCACCGAGTGGATAGGAGCCTATCACGTGACCAGCGGCGACGCCCAGTTCTATCAGAACATTATCCTGGGCGGTATCGACAAAAACGGCAAGGAGGTAACCAACGAAGTCACATACCTTGTGCTCGATATAGTGGAAGAGCTGCATATCAGCGACTTTCCCATAGCGGTGCGTCTTGGCGACAAGACCCCGGAAAAGCTTATCCGCAGGATTGCAGAAGTTCAGCGCTTTGGCGGCGGCATAGTGTCGGTATATAGCGAAAACACCGTTATAGACGGACTTGTCAAGTTTGGATATCCGCTTGAAGAGGCCCGCGAATTCACCAACGACGGCTGCTGGGAGGCTATCATCCCCGGCAAAACGGCCTTCCTCTACGCTGCCAACGATATGCTGGCGGTGTTTGGCAATACACTTCACCTTACCGACCAGACACCGGTAGATTTTCCCGACTTTGAGAGCCTCTACGCCGCTTTCAAGAAGAATCTTGAAGAAGATATCGACCTGTGGCACGAGCGCATCGATTACTGGTGGAAAGATGTCGACGCCCCGTGCACTCTGCCCTCCATCTTTACCGACGGCTGTCTTGAAAAAGGACGCTGCTATCGCGGCGGCGGCCCCAGATACAATATGATAGGTATCCACTACGGCGGCGTTTCCGACACCGCCAACAGTCTGCTGGTGCTCAGAAAACTGGTCTATGAAGAGGGCTACCTGTCAATTCAGGACTTTGTGGATATCCTCCGCAAGAACTGGGAGGGCAACGAAGGCCTCCGCCGGCTCATACAGAACCGC
>JAEETP010000155.1 GCA_016290415.1 Bacteroidales bacterium | reverse complement strand
TGGCACCCAGAATCGGCGCCCAGCTGTACAACCATCTCCGGCTGTCAATATCTGCCGATCTCACTACCGACACAGCCGAAGCCAGAGCCGAGACCAGGTGGCCCGTCTGCCTCAACATCGGCTGGACGTTCTAGACAGGAGCCCCACCCCCTTCAAGCCGGTTGGGATGTCAGTCGGCGTTGTAGCGGGTCAAGATGTCCATATGGACCAGGTTGTCGCGGCGGGCGGGACGCTTTTTCAGGGTTATGAATTCCGCGAGGGTCTGGATGGCCTGGGCAACCTGCTGGTCGGGATGCTGGGCAATGAGCATAGTGACGCACCCCTTCTTGAGGGCGGCGACATTGGCGTCCAGGTTGTCGAAGCCCACCACGCGAAGGCCCTCCACGTAGTTTTTCTCTATGAAGGGTGCAACCAGGTAGATGCGTGAATTGAACATCACCAGGTTGCGGACCTCGGGGTGCGCGGAGTGGAATTCCGAGAGCAGCGAGTCTACTCTCTCGGGATGGGTGGGATCTATGAACAGATAGTGGATGTTGCAGTCGGGGCAGTGCTCCAGCATATAGTCCAGGAAGCCGGCGCGGCGGTGCACGTTGGGGTCGTAGCGGTCTTCGTCGTTGCGGCGGATGCGGACTATCAGCACGCTCTGGATCCGGTGGCCCTGGGTCAGAAGGTCGGCGCACAGGTGGCCGCTCTGCACCATAGGCATACCGAAATATGCCAGATAGTTCTCTTCTTCTAGCTTGGAATCTACGTAGGCGTAAGGAATCTGCGCCGCAGCCAGCTCGCCCACAAACGCCAGCGACTCGCTTTTGTACATAGGGGCCAGCACCACGCCGTCGGGCTTCATCTCCAGAACTTTGCGGCTGGCGGCAGAGAATGACGCGCCGTCGTACTGGTCATAGCCTACGTGCACTACGTTCATCCCCGAAGAGAGGGGAGTGGACAATTCGATGTCTATTCCGCGGCGGGAAATCTCCCAGAATTCGCCGGGGGCGGCATCGGGAATCAGCACCGCTATGGTGTACTGCTTGTTGGAGGCGAGCAGAGACGCGTACACGTTGGGCTCGTAGCCCAGCTCCTCTATGACGCGCATCACCTTGTCGTAACTCTTTTTGGAAACTTCGCCGCGGTTGTGCAGCACCCGGTCCACGGTCCCCTTTGAGAGGCCGCTGCGGCGGGCGATGTCCAGTATGGTGATGTTCTCTTTCAAAACCCAATGTTCAGTTTCCGACCACAAGTATAAGAAAAAATTCTTTTCCGTGCACGATAACGAAACAAATATTTTCAAACAACATAAATTATTGAAAATTATTTCCGTTACCGTGCACGGAATTTAAAATTTTATTTATACATTTGTGAACTATGAAAAAATTGCAGTCATTATTTTTTGTCCTGATTGTGGCCCTGACCGCCTGCGGAAGCGCCTCAAAGGCAACGAAAGAGGTGGGTAGCGGTATCCCGACGCCAAGGATCCCCGCCCGCAGTGTAAGCCTTGCCGACTTTGGCGGAGTGCCCGACGGTACCACCCTCAACACCGAGGCTTTCGCAAAAGCCATAGCCCATCTCTCGCAAAAAGGCGGCGGCCGCCTGAATGTGCCCGCCGGCATCTGGTTCACCGGCCCGATAGGCCTGGAGAGCAATATAGAGCTGCATCTGGACGACAATGCAATCATAGTTTTCAGTACAGACCAGGATCTGTACCCCATAATCAACACCAATTTCGAAGGGCTGGACGTGCGGCGATGCCTGTCGCCCATCCACGCAGAGGGGGCCCACGATATTGCCATCACCGGCGGCGGCATAATTGACGGCAGCGGCGCTGCCTGGCGCGAGGTCAAGAAGCGCAAAGTCTCTTCTGACCAGTGGAAGGCCATCACCGCCCGCGGCGGCCAGCTGAGCGAAGACGGCAAAGTGTGGTATCCCGACGAGGGCTACGCCAAGGCCCGCGCCACGGCCGGCAGCCTGAACAAGCCCGCTGACGATCTGGACGAAAATGAAATCAAGACCTTCCTGAGGCCGGTGCTGGTGAGTCTTCGCGAATGCGAGAGG
>JAEETP010000068.1 GCA_016290415.1 Bacteroidales bacterium | reverse complement strand
CGCCGTGATGAATTCGCTGCGCGACTATGCCGTGCGCAACGATAATGTGGGCTGCTTCTTCCCCAATGCGGTGATGCCTTTCCGCGGGCTGCTGCACACCGAAATATATGCACACTCCCTGCTGGCAGTGGTGTTTGCCGAAATGGATCAGATGGACATTGCCAAGGGCATTATGAAATGGCTGCTGCTGCAGAAGCACAACCAGGAGTGGAAGAGCAATATGGCCAGCGCCGACGCAATCTTTGCACTGCTGAAATACCGCGCTCCGGACGTGAAATTCGGCGCCGTATACTATACCTACAAGGCCCCGATGCTCTCCGTTAAGGAGTCTGCCAACCAGATCAGCGTGAAACGCTCTTACTGGCGCGGCGGCAAGCAGCTGAAAGATGGCCAGAGGCTGCGCGTGGGCGACAAGATAGATGTCCACTACGACATCTATAACACCGAGAACCGTTCGTTTGTGGTTATGGAGGCTTCGCGTCCCGCCTGCTTCTATCCCAAGGACGAGCGCAGCTACGGCTCTTACTGGTTCTATTGCGAGCGTCTTACCGACCGCACCAAATACTATTTCCAGACTCTGGCAGAAGAGAATACCTCCATTCAGGAGACCTTCTATGTGACTCAGGAAGGCACATTCAACAGCGCCTGGGTTACCATAGAGTCGCTGTATGCGCCCGAATACCGCGGTCACACCGGTGCCTTCAAGGTAGAGGCAGAGGAGTAGCCGATGGTGCTCTACGAGACACTGCAGCAAAGTGCAACGGCCCTTGGCTTCGCCGCTTTTGGCGCAGCCGGGGCCGCTGCTTTGGGCCCCGAAGCCCAGTGCAGGCTTGAAAGCTATCTGGCAGAAGGCCGCAACGCCGATATGGACTATATGGCGCGCAATGTGGAAAAGCGGCTGGACGTCACCCTTCTGGTAGAGGGCGCCCGCACTGTGATGGGTTTTCTGGCCCCCTACGACCATCACGACAACCCCCACGTGGCCTCGTTTGCCCACGGAGAGGACTATCACAAGGTTATCAAAGACCGGATCCACCTGTTTGTCGCTAAGAACCGCGAGGCTTTGGATGCCGCCGCCGGCGGAGAATTTGCCTGCCGCGTGTTCACCGACTCCGCCCCGGTTATGGAGAGGGAGTGGGCGGTGCGCTGCGGCCTGGGCTTCATAGGCTGCAACAATTTCCTTATCAGCCCCACGGCGGGCCTGCGCACTCTGATAGGCATTCTGGTTTGCAACATCCCTTTCGAAGAGATAGACTGTATGCGGCTGCGCCGCCAGAGGGCCTCTATGCCCGAAGACTGCGGCCGGTGCGGCCAGTGCATCGCCGCCTGTCCCACCGGCGCCCTGGATGCCCCGTACAGGCTGGATGCCCGCAAATGCATCTCCTTCCTGACCATAGAGGCCAGGGAGAAGGACCCATCGAATCCGGCGCTGGGCGAACATCTTTATGGCTGCGACTGCTGCCTTGACGCCTGCCCCTGGAACGTGGAGGTCAAGGGTTGGCCAGAGTTCAGCAGCAATGCCGACCGCCTGGCCGACCGCCCCTCCGATATTTTTAGTATATTTGCAAGAACGCGTAAATAAATCTTCTATGAAGTCCATACTTGGCATCGGCAACGCCCTTACAGACATCCTGGCCATCTTGCCGGACAACGAAATCCTGGAGAAATACTGCCTTCCGGTGGGAAGTATGCAGCACGTGGATGCCGACACCGGCAACAAAATCTGGCAGGACTTGAAAGACAAAGGCATAAAGTATGTCGCCGGCGGCTCTGCGGCCAACACCATCAGTGCAGCGGCCATTCTGGGTATGAGAGCGGGCTTCATAGGCAAGGTGGGCAAGGACGACGTGGGCTCGCTGTTCAAGTCAGACCAGGTGCAGGAGGGCATCACCTCTATGCTGGAGAGGGGCAAGGCCCCCAGCGGCAGGTGCATTGTGATTGTGAACGGACAGACCTCCGACCGCACCTTTGCCACCTATCTGGGTGCCGCGCTGGAGCTTGAGCCGGAAGATCTGGACCCCGACAAGTTTGACGGCTATGACTACCTGCACGTGGAGGGTTATCTGGTGCAGAACCAGCGGCTTGTGCGCCGCGCCGTGGAGATTGGCCGCGAAAAGAATATGATTATCTCGCTGGATCTGGCCAGCTACAATGTGGTGGAGTCCAATCTGGCCTTCCTGCACGACATCGTGAAGAATTATGTCGATATAGTCTTTGCCAACGAGGCCGAATCGCTGGCCTTTACCGGCAAGCCGCCGCGCGAGGCGCTGGAAGATATTGCCGGAATGTGCAAGATTGCCATTGTAAAAGAGGGCAAGAAGGGCTCTATGATCAAAAGCGGAGACGAATATCACTTTGTGGATGTGGCTCCGGGCGTGCCGCGCGACGGCACCGGGGCGGGCGATGTCTACGCCGCCGGCTTCCTGTATGCCCACTCGCTGGGGCAGCCGCTGGACGTCTGCGGCAAGGTGGGCAGCATCATCGCTGCCAAGGTCATCGAGGTGATTGGCAGCAAGATTGACATCCCCCGCTGGAAGGCGGCCAAATCAGAAATAAGGGCCCTTATCGGGATAGAGGAATGACATTTAAACTACTGGCCACCGATCCGGGTTCAAGTGCCCGCTGCGGTATGCTGACCACCGACCACGGCAGCATAGAGACTCCCATCTTTATGCCTGTCGGCACCGTGGGCAGCGTCAAGGGCGTTTATCATAAAGATTTGAAGCAGGATGTGGTGGCCCAGATAATCCTGGGCAACACCTACCACCTGTATCTGCGGCCGGGCCTGGAGACCCTGCGCGAGGCGGGCGGCCTGCACCGTTTCACCAGCTGGGACCGTCCCATACTCACCGACAGCGGCGGGTTCCAGGTGTTTTCGCTGGCGCAGCGGCGCAAGATCACAGAAGAGGGGTGCACCTTCTCTTCGCACATCGACGGCAGCCGCCACACCTTTACTCCGGAGAACAATATGGACACCCAGCGCACCATCGGCGCCGACATTATTATGGCGCTGGACGAGTGTTGCCCGGGCGATGCCGATTATGCATATGCAGAAACATCTCTGAAACTCACGCAAGGGTGGCTGGAGCGTTGCATCCGCCGTTTCGACTCCACCGAGCCGCTTTACGGCTATCACCAGAGCCTTTTCCCCATTGTCCAGGGCTGTGTCTATCCCGATTTGCGCAAGAAAGCGGCAGAGCACGCCGTGGCGTTTGACCGCGAGGGTTATGCCATAGGCGGCCTGGCGGTAGGGGAGCCCACCGAGAAGATGTACGAGATGCTGGAGCTGCTGCATCCGTTGCTGCCCGCGGGCAAGCCGCGCTATCTTATGGGCGTAGGCACTCCCGCGAATATCCTTGAAGGCATTGCCCGCGGCGTGGATATGTTCGACTGCGTGATGCCCACCCGCAACGGCCGCAACGGTATGATATTTACCTGGCAGGGGACCATAAACCTACGCAACGCCAAGTGGGCCCACGATTTTTCGCCGCTGGACCCCGAAGGGACATCGTTTGTGGACCACACCTACACCAGGGCATATGTGCGCCATCTGACCATAGCGGGGGAGATGCTGGCGGCGCAGATTGCCAGCGAGCACAACCTGGCATTCTATCTCGATTTGGTTGCCAAGGCAAGAGAGCATATCTTTGCAGGAGACTTTGCTGCCTGGAAAGACAGCGTGGTTAAAAAACTGGAGACAAGACTATGAGTCGCTTATCGTTGAAACCCAAGATTCTTGACTGGTACATCATCAAGAAGTTCATCAGTACCTACCTGGTGTCGCTTCTGATTGTGGTGGCCATAGTCATCATATTCGATATCAGCGAGAAGATAGACTCGTTTGTAGAGCGCGAGGCGCCGCTGAAAGAGATTGTATTTGAGTATTATCTCAATTTCATCCCTTACATCCTGAATATGTTCAGCCCGCTGTTCGTGTTCATCACGGTGATTTTCTTCACCACCAAGCTGGCTGCCAACAGCGAGATTATAGCTATGCTCTCCAGCGGCATCAGCTTCAGACGGCTGTTGATGCCGTATATGGTGTCGGCCGCCTTTGCAGCGATTCTGTCGCTCACACTGGGTATGTACGTGATTCCTCCGGCCAACTATCACCGGCTGGAATTCGAGCAGAAATATATCAAGGGGGCGCGGTTTTTCAACACCAACCACAACATCCATTATCAGCTGGAGCCTGGCCTGTTCGTCTATGTGGAGTCGTTCAGCTCGTGGAATAATTCTGTGAACCGTTTTACCCTGGAAAGCATAGAGGACAACAAGCTGGTGAGCAAGCTCACCGCCTCCAGCGCTTCCTGGAACGAGGACATTGGCGGCTGGACCTGCAAGAACTATTTTATCCGCAGCTACGACGAGCACGGCAACGAGACCATAGAAACCGGGGCGCAGAAAGATACCGTGATCGCCCTCACGCTAGACGACTTTTACCGCCGCAAAAATGTGGTGGAGACGCTCCCCATCAAAGATCTCAACAGACTCATAGAGTTGCAGAATCTGCGCGGCGACCATATGGTTGACTATGCCCTGATAGAGAAGCATACCCGCATTGCCACGCCCTTCTCTGCCTTTATCCTGACGCTGATTGGCGTGTCGCTGTCGTCCCGCAAGCGGCGAGGCGGCCTGGGCTTGAACATCGGTATAGGCGTGGGCCTCAGCTTCTCGTATATCCTGTTTATGCGATTCAGCCAGATGTTTGTGCAGACCGGCACATTGCCGCCGTGGCTGGCTGTATGGCTGCCGAATATCATCTATGCGATAATAGCGCTGTTCGTCTATCGGATGGCTCCAAAATAAAATACTATGAAAAACAGCAGCATCTCTTTCAGGCTCATCCTGATGAACTTTCTGGAGTTCGCGGCGTGGGGAGCTTACCTGACATCTATGGGCAGTTTCCTGGCCCGCAGCGGTTTTGGCCCGCAGATATGGCTTTTCTTTGCCACCCAGGGATTCGTTTCCATATTTATGCCTGCCCTAATGGGTATCGTGGCCGATAAGTGGATTCCCGCACAGAAGGTTCTCTCTTTGTGCCAGGGCATCGCCGGAGCCGCAATGCTAGGTGCCGGATGGTATGCGATGAGTGCCGGGGCCAACATCAGCTTTGGCCTGTTCTACGCCCTTTACACCATAAGTGTGGCGTTCTATATGCCCACCATCGCCATTTCCAATTCGGTGGCATACAATGCCCTTGAGAAGGCCGGCAAGGATCCCGTGAAGGCGTTCCCGCCCATCCGCGTGTTCGGCACCGTGGGCTTTATCCTCACAATGCTGTTCGTCAACTTTATGAAAGGGGCCGACGGAGTGCAGTTCCAGCACACCTACAATCAGTTCTTCGTGTCGGGCATCCTGAGCCTGGTGCTCTGCGCCTATGCCCTTACGCTGCCCAACTGCCCCTGCAAGCCCAAGAGCGAGGGGGCGCAGTCGTTTGCAGAGGCCACCGGCCTTAGTGCATTCAGGCTGTTCAAGGACCGTCAGTTTGCGGTGTTCTTCATCTTCTCTATGCTGCTGGGTGCGTCGCTGCAGATAACCAACGGCTATGCCAACACCTTTATCACATCGTTCAAGGAGAATCCTCTGTTTGCCAACGCCTGGGGCGCCAACAATGCCAATGCGCTGATCTCGCTGAGCCAGATTTCCGAGACGTTGTGCATTCTGCTCATTCCCTTCTGCATGAAGAAGTTCGGCATCAAGAAAGTGATGCTGATAGCCATGTTCGCCTGGGTGTTCCGCTTCGGATTCTTTGGCGCCGGCAATCCCGGCAGCGGCGTGTGGATGTTTGTCCTCAGCTGCATCGTTTATGGTGTTGCATTCGACTTCTTCAACATCAGCGGCTCGCTGTTCGTCAATGAGAATACCGACAAGGACATCAGAAGTTCGGCGCAGGGCCTGTTCATGCTGATGACCAACGGTCTCGGTGCCTCCATCGGCACCTGGGCAGCCGGCAAAGTTGTGAATCACTTTGTGTATAATGCTGCCGAACCCTCCTGGAGCACCGCCTGGTACATCTTCGCCGCCTACGCCCTCGTGGTCGGCATCCTCTTCATGATCCTCTTCAA
Organism: Bacteroidales bacterium; assembly: GCA_016290415.1. Classification (GTDB taxonomy): domain Bacteria; phylum Bacteroidota; class Bacteroidia; order Bacteroidales; family UBA932; genus Equibacterium. The sequence continues at coordinate 4,516 of JAEETP010000068.1, read as the reverse complement.
GGACCCCGAAAAGGCCAAGAAGCAAGCGGCTAAGTAATTCGTATGCGCTCGATACCGTCGATTGTCGGATTGCTCATACTGCTGGCGGTTTCTGCCGCCTGCGTGTCCAAGCCATTGCCCGATGATCCCGATCCTCAGGAAGAGCAGACGCAGACTACCCCTGAAGAACCAACTCCTCAGGAAGAGCCTGCCAAAGACGAAAGGAAATGTCTTACATTCACTTCGGAAGGATCGTCCACAGTATCCCTGATCAATACTGAGATGAATCCCCCCATAATGTACTATTCCACGGATGCCACAACCTGGAGTGAATGGGACTTTACGGGAATACAATTCGACAGCGAACATCCGGTTTACATATGCGGAGACAACCCGGACGGCCTCAATAATGGTACCGACAGAGGGTTCCGTTTCGTTGTGGATGGTGACAAGTTCGCCGTGTCAGGAGATATTATGTCCCTAATCAGTTACAAAGAAGATGTCACTACCATTCCAAGTATATGTTGTTTCAGAGGTTTGTTCTCCGGATGTAGCGGTATGACACAAGCTCCGGACCTTACTGCGACTACGCTTACAGATTTATGTTATTCCGAGATGTTCAACTGGTGCAGCAACCTGACAAAGGCTCCGGCGCTTCCCGCAACGACACTGGCGAACCGTTGTTATGCCTCTATGTTCAGCAGTTGCTCCAGTCTGACCGACGCACCTTCTCTTCCCGCGATCGAATTGGCAGAGGTGTGCTACCAATCGATGTTCTACAACTGTAAAAGTTTAGCCAAAGCACCCGATTTGCCTGCGACCTCATTATCGACATTGTGTTATAACTATATGTTCTTCGGTTGCGCAAATCTTAAAGAGGCTCCGGCGCTTCCCGCAACGACTCTGGCACCACATTGCTATGAAAATATGTTTGACCACTGCAGCAGTTTGACCAAAGCTCCGGAACTCCCTGCTACCCGGTTGGCGGGCAACTGTTATGATAATATGTTTTCCGGTTGTTCCAGTTTGACTGTTGCGCCGGAACTGCCGGCGACAGAATTGGCAGGTGGTTGCTATAATGCAATGTTTTACCAGTGTAAAAGTCTGACCCAAGCTCCCGAGCTTCCCGCCACAAAACTGTCGAGCAATTGTTATCGGGATATGTTTCACGGTTGTTCCAGTTTGACCGTTGCGCCGGAACTGCCGGCGACAGAATTGGCAAGTAGTTGCTATACCTCTATGTTTTCATCTTGCGGTAATTTGAAAGAAGCCCCTGCACTTCCCGCAACAGTGTTGACATATGGATGTTATAAATATATGTTTTCCGGTTGTATCGGACTGACCGCGGCTCCCGAATTGCCCGCGAAAACGTTGGTGGATCAGTGCTATGCTGATATGTTTTACTATTGCCGGAATTTGTCGTACGTGAAGTGCTTGGCAACAACTATAAGCGGAGAAAGATGCCTCTCTGAATGGCTGAATAACGTACCTTCCTCCGGTGTGTTTGTAAAAGCCGCCGGAATGAACGACTGGCCAAGAGGAGACAGCGGTATTCCCGAAGGCTGGACGATATCGGAAGAGTTATAAGCGACCGCTTGGACTCGTTGTCTGACGCAAGCCTGAAATATTGCTTATTATTTCCGTTTCGTGACGGTTATATCCCACCGATAGGCTAAAAAGGGGCTCTGAAACTGAAAAATAAGCCGCTTCGAGGGCGGCAGAAGCCCTCGCTATGCTACGAAAAAGCTTCGCTCCGGGCCAGGGAGAACATAGAACCCCTGTTCCCTGCGCGAAGCTTTTTCTGCGCCTAATCGCTCGGCCTTCTGCCGCCTACTTGTTGCTGTAGCGGCCGGCGAACAGGATGGCGCCGGTGCTGGCTTCTGTGATGAAGTAGAGGAAAGGATGGTCGGCGTGGAAGACAACCCGCTCGCCGGGTGCGGCAGCGGTTTCTTTAATCATTCCTGCCATAGAGATGGCTGCGGCCTCGGTGCCCTCTTCATCGACTTTGATTACAGCGTCCTGCTGCACGAAGCTTAGTTTAAGCGCATAATCGCTCATAGCTTTGAAATCTGCGCTATTAGTAAAGGAGGTGGGCATACCCATTGCAGAGAGAATATCGTTGAGGTCTATGTGATATTTGGTCTCGAAGCGGGGCAGCCAAAGGTCCACATCGCAGTGGACCATACTGCGCAGGGTCTCCTGCCAGCCGCTCTCCTTGATTTCGTCCAGAACGTCGGCTATCTTTTTGCCTTCCTGAGGCAGCAGTGCAATCATAGAGAAGGCGCCGTTGCCGTAGGGCATCCGCACAATCTTGAAGATGTCGTTATGCTGGTAGCTGAAACTCTCGTTCTGCTTCATCATCTTTATGGTGCTTTTATTGCCTGCCTCGTCGGTGAAAGTCTCTTCGGCGGTGTTGCTCTTGTTAAATTTCTCTTTCCACTGGCTCTTGAAATACAGCGCGTTGAGCAGGTAGCAGAGCATAGCGGGGTCGGTGGTCTCCAGGACCTTGTCTATCATACCGTGGGTCTGGTCTGAGCACCAGCGGTTGATGACCTTGGCGCTTGCGGCACCCTTTGAGAAGTCCAGATTGGAGAGCTTGGCGTTGTAAGCTTTGCCCACGGTAGATTTGTAACTGTCCAGCAGCGGCCAGCCTTCGTCCACAAAGATGGCGTTGGCAATGCTCAAAGTGGTTTGTTTGTCCAGCTTGGGCAGCTGCTCCAGCATAGACTGGCAGAACTGGTTCACATCTTCTATCTCGCCGGCTCCATATCCCAGCACATCGCAGATTTCGTCTGCAGTGGCGCCCTGTGCACCGTTAAGTATCATACCCAGCAGAAACTGCATACTCAGCGGCGAAACTATGAAGTCCTTCTTTTCAAAGTCATTGATGCGGTCTACGAATTCGAGAGAGAAATCGTGCCCCTTCTCCACAAACTCAGTTGCCTTGGTGGGGATTTCCAGGGCTTTGTAGGGGTTGTTGACGGATGGATTGCAGGATGTTGCCACCAGTGCGATTGCCGCTGCGGCAAAGACGTGAAAAAGATTCTTCATAGCATTTAATGTTTACATATTAAATGCACGGTCTTGGCAAAAATAACAAGCTATTATGACAATGCCGTTCTGCGCCACTCTGCCGGATTTGGAGAAAGATGGAAGATTATATAACTTTGAAAAGAAGAGAGCAATCGTTTAACTATAATACATACTCCTATGAAAAAGATTCTTTCGTTTATGATGGTGGCTGTGCTGGCACTGATGCTGGCCGGCTGCAGCAAGTACGACGACAGCGACCTGCAGCGACGCGTGAGCGCCCTTGAGGCCTACCAGTCTCTTCTTCAGAAACTTGACTCCGGCAAGCCGGTTACATCGTATTCGCAGTCAGGGACCGACGTTACATTCAACTTTGGCGACGGCTCCAGCATTACTATTGACAACAAGCCGTCAGCCGAGAATCCTATCAAGACCATCACCGCCGACGGCAGCACTTTGACCATAACCCTGGCCGACGGCACGGTGATACCTGTTGCCTACGGCGAGAAAGAGGGCTACACCTTTACACTTGGAGACGGACAGCGCAAGTGCTATTCTTTCTGGGAGAGCAAGGAATCTTTCCGGACAGGTATCCTCAAAATACCGTACACACTCACAGGTGAACTGACCAGTGTGGATGATGTGAAAATCATTGCCTCTGTAGACAATTTTGCAACGGAATTTGTCCAAACCAAAGAAACGGTAACTGTGGAACCTATCGATGCAAAGTCGGGCAATATCGTGCTAAAGCGTCTTCATCAAATTCCCAGAGCAGACAGTGACGATGCTTTTGAAGCACTTTTCCCCGGTTTTTATCTTGACCTTGTGGCATATTTCCCTGACGGAAGTGCCAAGACAGCCGGAACGATCAAGGTCCTTACAGAGAAATTGAGGCTTACAGAGGGGTTTGAGGTTATGGACTATTCAAACTTGTGGGAGATACCAGAAATGCCCTTCGTAATTGACGCGGATGAAACCGAGTTTGAATTGTATTACAGTGCACAACTTGGAGATTATGACTACCAGGGATATGATGGAGACCCTATCTATGAACCTGTCTTTGGAAAGGATGAAGATATGAATATAACAATTTACAGTAATTCCGGCAGTGGCGGCAATTTTATCAATACGAATTATTCGGTTGAAGCCTCAACGAGATATTGGGGTGCCGCCAGCGGTACACGGACAGTAAACAGGGAAATTTATCTAAAGTTCCAGGTTAGTCCTAATACTACAGGTGTCGAGAGGCGTCAAGATATCTCTTTCATGAAGCACAATGGACAATGGCAACAAAGATATTTCGTCGTTCGCGTGATACAGCGGCCGTAAGACAATAAGCGTGGAGGCAAATAGCCTCATACACAGTTAGATGCTAAAAGTAAAAGAAGAGAGCAATCGTTTAACTATAATACATACTCCTATGAAAAAGATTCTTTCGTTTATGATGGTGGCTGTGCTGGCACTGATGCTGGCCGGCTGCAGCAAGTACGACGACAGCGACCTGCAG
>JAEETP010000067.1 GCA_016290415.1 Bacteroidales bacterium | reverse complement strand
CCCCTACGAGAGCATCAAGCGCTCCTGCGACTACGTCAAGACAATGCGTCCCGAGTAGTCTATTAATTGAGAGCTAAGGCGTCGCGAAGTCGGCTGAATGCCTGCGGCGGATGTCGCCACCCGCGGCGTCATGCGCGGGAGGGGCCCGCCGCAGACGAGTTCTCGCGTAGCGAGGACGAAGGATGTGGTGGGAGGGACGAAGCGAGCTGAAAGCGAGCGGAGCTCCGCAGCAGGCATTGCAGCCGCGAGCAGAGCCGCAGAATTACAAACGAAAAAGACCGACCAAATAGGCCGGTCTTTTTACGTTGGTTGTAAGGGGGCTTGCTTAGCCCTGGATGGCTGCGATGCCGGGGAGGACTTTGCCCTCGAGATATTCGAGCATTGCGCCGCCGCCGGTGGATACGTAGCTGACCTTGTCGGCATAACCCATCTGGGTCACTGCAGCCACGCTGTCGCCGCCGCCTACCAGAGTGAAGGCGCCCTTGTCGGTAGCCTCTTTCAGAGTCTGTGCGATGGCATTGGTGCCCTTTGCAAAGTTGGGCATCTCAAACACACCCACGGGGCCGTTCCAGAGAACGGTCTTGGAAGCGAGAATCACGTCGCGGAACTTGGCCACGGTCTCGGGAGCTGCATCCACACCCTCGTATGCATCGGGGATATTGTCGGAAGGGCAAACCACGGTGTTGGCGTCGTTGCTGAAATCGTCAGCAGCCACAACGGTGTCGGAAAGATAAACCTTTACACCCTTCTTCTTGGCCTCGGAGAGCACGTTGAGAGCAACATCCTGCATATCATCTTCGCAAAGAGACTTGCCAATCTTGCCGCCCAGAGCCTTCTTGAAAGTATAAACCATACCGCCGCCGATAATCAGGTTGTCCACCAGGTCAAGCAGGTGGGAGATGATACCGATCTTGGATGATACCTTGCTGCCGCCGATGATAGCGGTCAGAGGGCGCTGGGGAGACTCCAGCACGGTGTTGATGGCCTTGATTTCGCCTTCCATCACATAGCCGAACATCTTGTCGTTGGGGAAATACTCGGCGATGAGAGCTGTGGAAGCGTGTGCGCGGTGAGCGGTGCCGAAGGCATCGTTGATGTAGCAGTCAGCATAAGAAGCGAGCTTCTTCACGAACTCTTTCTGGCTGGCCTTGACAGCAGCCTTGGCAGCCTTTTTCTCTTCGTCGGTAGCATCGTCTTTCAGACCTCTGGGCTTGCCCTCTTCCTCTGCGTAGAAGCGGAGGTTCTCGAGCAGCAGCACGTCGCCCGGCTTCAGGGCGGCAGCCTGTGCGTCGGCCTTCATACAATCATCTGCAAACTGGATTTTGGCACCGAGCTTGGCCTCTACGGCAGCAATGATGTGCTTGAGAGAATATTTGGCTTCTACACCCTTGGGACGGCCCAGGTGGGACATAATGATCAGCGAACCGCCTTTTTCAAGAACTTTCTTGAGGGTAGGGATGGCTGCGCGGATGCGGGTGTCGTCTGTGATTTCGAATTTTTCGTTCAGGGGAACATTGAAGTCGACTCTCACAATGGCTCTTTTGCCGGAGAAATCGTAGTTAGAAATGTTTTGCATATTGTATAGAGTTAAAATATTCTAACGGTCGCGCACTAACGGTGCGGACTGCAAAAGTAATAAATAATTCAATTATCCTACTGTTTTACTCTGGCGAAGACGCTAAGTGGCAAGTTTTTGCCGAATTTATCCCGCAAAACCAGCTCGCCGCAGGTGCAATCGGCATCCTTGCCCAGGCGCAGGGCCTGTCGCACGGCGGTGTCGGCCAGCAGTGAAGAGTAGCCGTTGGCATAGAGATTAAGTATCAGGAAGCTGTCTTTTGGGGCGAGAATCTCTCCCACCAGAGAGAGCATCTCCCACAGGCAGTCGTCCAGCTTCCATTTCTCGCCGTCGGGGCCGTGGCCGTAGGCGGGAGGGTCCAGCATAATACCCTGATATTTATTGCCCCGCTTGGCCTCGCGGCGGACAAACTTGAGGGCGTCTTCCACAACCCAGCGGATTGAGTCCATACGGCTCAGCTCCATATTCTGGCGGGCCCAGGTCACGACCTGCCGCACCGAATCCAGATGGGTCACATCGGCTCCAGCCTTGCGGGCTGCAAGGGAGGCGCCGCCGGTGTAGGCAAACAGATTCAGCACCTTTACAGGGGCGCCGCCGGCATTGTCCACCAGACGCTTGGTATTACTGTAGATAAAGTCCCAGTTGGGCGCCTGCTCGGGGAATACACCCACGTGCTTGAAAGAGGTCATACCCATACGCAGCGTCAGGTTCAGCGGCTGATAAACAATGGGCCACTGCTGATCCATCCTCTTAAGCGTCTTCCACGACCCGCTGTCCTGCTGGCCGGCGGTGGAGAAGCCGCCGCCCGGAATAAACCGGGTGTGGGCCATCTTTTCCCATTCGGCATCGGAGAGGGTTTTCTTCCAGATGGCCTTGGGCTCGGGGCGTATGGTGATGTACTTGCCGAACCGCTCCAACTTGGCAAAGTCGCCGCAGTCGATAAGTTCGTAGTCCTTCCAGGCGGTTGTGGGGCTTTCTATGAGCATATTGCTACTGTTTCATACCCGCAGCCATGCGCTTTGCGTGCGACATACGGGGACCTTTTTCCTTGGGCTCCTCTTTGGGCTTGGATATCATAAGCAGAGGACGCTTTTTCTTATAGCTGAGCACCAGGATTATGATGCCGGCCAGAACGAAAGGCACGCTGAGCAGCTGGCCCATATTGAAAAGCATACCGCTCTCGAAGCTCACCTGGTCGTTCTTGATGAACTCTATAATGAAGCGTACGCCAAAAAGGACAATCAGGAAAACGCCGAATATCCAGCCTTTGTATACTTTGTCAGATTTTTTCCAGTAAATCCAGAGCAGGAAGAGTCCCAGCAGCAGATAGCTCAGGGCCTCGTAGATCTGAGTAGGGTGGCAGGCCGTGCCGTCGGGCGGATATACCGAAGGGCCGTATTCTGCAACCCACTGTGCGCTGCGGGGGAACTTGAAGCCCCAGGGCAGGGTGGTGGCGCCGCCGAATATCTCGGAGTTGAACAGGTTGCCCAGGCGGATGAAGCATCCGGCAAAGCATATTGCAATCACCAGACGGTCCAGCAGCCACATAAAATCGAAATTATTCTTTTTGCCGTAGCGGCTGGCATACCACCAGATGGCCAGCAGCACACCTATTGCGCCGCCGTGGCTGGCAAGGCCGCCGTGCCACACCTTGAGAATCTCCACCGGATTCTTGAGGTAGAATTCTGGTTCGTAGAAAAGGCAGTGGCCCAGTCGCGCGCCCACGATTGTGCCCAGAAGCAGGGCGTAGAGCAGCGGCTCCAGCAGGTCGGTGTTCTTGTTTTCGCGCTTGTACATTTTGGCAACCATCCAGTAGCCAAGCGGGAAGCCCGCCACGAACAGCAGCGAGTAATACCTGATGGCCAGGGGGCCCAGCTGTACAAGTATGGGATTTACATCCCAGGTAACATATAGCAGATTAAACATAATTCTAAAGGTTTGCTATTAGGTTTCTGTCGCCAAGGCCATTGTCCACGCGGGCTGCGGCGGGCCAGAATTTGTTTTCTCTAATCCATTCCAGCGGATATGCTGCAACTTCTCTGCCATAAGGGTGACTCCACGAGTCGCTGCACACTTCTTCTGCAATGTGGGGTGCCATTTTAAGGGGATTGTCGGCGGCATCCAGCTTGCCCTCTTTTATGGCCTCGCACTCTGCCTTGATGGTCTTCATTGCCTCGGCAAAGCGGTCCAGCTCTTCTTTGGGCTCGCTCTCGGTGGGCTCAACCATCAGGGTTTCGTGCACCGGGAAACTCAGGGTGGGGGCGTGGAACCCAAAGTCCATAAGACGCTTGGCCACGTCGGTGGCATCCACTCCATATTCTGCCTTGAAATGGCGCAGGTCAATGATGCATTCGTGGGCCACGCGGCCGCCAAAGCCGTGGTAGAGAGTGCTGAACTCGGGCTCCAGGGCTGCCGACATATAGTTGGCGTTCAGGATGGCCATCTGCGAGGCCAGGCGAAGGCCGTCGGCACCCAGCATCTTGATGTAGGCGTGGGTGATGACCAGCAGCAGCGGGCTGCCGTAGGGAGCGCTGCCCACAGCTGTCATTCCGCGGCCGCCGCAGGCGGGAACCACCGGATGGCCGGGGAGGTAGGGGGCCAGCGTTTTTGTGCAGCAGATGGGGCCTACGCCGGGACCGCCGCCGCCGTGAGGCATCGCGAAGGTCTTGTGCAGGTTCAAATGGCACACATCGGCACCTATAAAGCCCGGATTGGTAATGCCGCACTGGGCGTTCATATTTGCCCCGTCCATATACACCATACCGCCGTAGCGGTGGATAATCTCTACTATCTGCTTGATTTTAGCCTCAAAGATGCCGTTGGTGGAGGGGTAGGTGATCATAAGGCCAGCCAGGTTTTCGCCGGCGGCGGCAGCCTTCTCTTCCAGCGATTCCACCTTGATGTCGCCGTTCTCGTCAAAGTCCACGATCTCTATGTCGAAACCGGCCATAGTGGCCGAAGCTGGGTTGGTGCCGTGGGCCGATGCCGGAATCAGCATCACCTTGCGCTGGGTCTGGCCGATGGCCTTGAAGTAGTTGCGGATGGTGATAAGGCCTGCATATTCTCCGGCGGCGCCGCTGTTGGGCTGCAGAGAGCAAGCGTCAAAGCCGGTGATCACGGCCAGGTCGTGCTCCAGCTCGGAGATAATCTGCAGAGTGCCGGCAGCCTGGTCTTTGGGAGCGTAGGGATGCACATTGGCAAATTCGCTCCAGGAGAGGGGCATCATCTCGGTGGCTGCATTCAGTTTCATTGTGCAGCTTCCCAGCGGAATCATAGAGTGGGTCAGGGAAATGTCACGCCGCTCCAGGCTCTTGATATAGCGCATCATAGCTGTTTCGCTATGATAGCTGTGGAATACCGGCTGACACAGGAAATCGCTCTCGCGGGCCATAGGAACCTCGGCAGCAGGCACTTCTGCCACCTTGATCTGGAAGATTTCGCACATCTGCTCTATCTCTTCGCGGCAGGAAAGCTCGTCAAAGCTTATGCGGACGCTCTCGCCGTCGGGGTAGAAGAAGTTGAAACCCTTCTCCAAAGCCCTGACGCGGATGGCATCCACGTTGGGAGCGTGTACCTCCAGGGTATCGAAAAACTCTTTGCAGGCCAGTATGTAACCGTTTTTCTCCAGGGCGCGGGCAAACAGGTGGGCATAGTCAAAGGCATTGCGGGCAATAGCCTTGATCCCCTCGGGGCCGTGCCATACGGCAAACATACCTGTCATTGTGGCCATCAGGGCAGAAGCCGTGCAGATGTTGCTGGTGGCCCTTTCGCGCTTGATGTGCTGCTCGCGGGTCTGCAGCGCCAGACGATATGCGGTGCGGCCCAGGCGGTCTTTGGAGGCGCCGATTATGCGGCCCGGGAGGAAACGCTTATGCTCTTCAGACGTGGCCATAAAGCCTATGCCTGGGCCTCCGAAGCCCATCGGCAGGCCAAAGCGCTGCGCGCTGCCCACCGCAATGTCGGCACCCCACGCCGCGGGCTCCTTGAGCAGGGCCAGCGACAGCAGGTCGCACACGGCGGTGACCATAATGCCCCTTTCGTGTGCCTTCTCGCAGAAAGATGAGTAGTCGCGAACGGCACCGTTGGCGGCGGGATATTGCAGAATGGCGCCAAAGCAGCGCTCTTTGAGGATGCAGTTGTCCCACTCGCCCATCTCCAGGTCTATTCCAAGTGCGGCGGCGCGGGTCTCAATCACGGAAAGGACGCTGGGGAAGATGTTCCGGTCCACAAACAGCAGATTTTTCCCGGCTGCCACTGCGGGGCGCGGACGCAGGTTGAACATCATACGCATTGCCTCGGCTGCGGCGGTGGCATCGTCCAGCATAGAGCAGTTGGCCAGATTGAAACCGGTCAGGGAAGATATCATAGTCTGGAACACCATAAGCGCCTCCAGGCGGCCTTGTGAAATCTCTGCCTGGTAGGGGGTGTAGGAGGTGTACCAAGAGGGGTTTTCAAAGATGTTGCGCGCAATCACGCTGGGGGTGGCGGTGCGATACCAGCCCATACCTATCAGCGAGCGGAAATTCCTGTTCTTTGCGGCAATATCTTTGAGCCTGGTCAGATATTCCCCTTCCCCCAGGGCCGGGTCCAAAGCCAGCGGTCCGTCCAGCATAATGTCCTGCGGCACGGTCTGCGCGCACAATTCTTCAAGCGAAGAAACGCCTAGCTTTGCGAGCATTTGCTCTGTCTGTTCCCTGCGGGGTCCAATGTGTCTTTCTGCAAAATTCATATATATGTTTTTATATTTTCCTGTCTTCAAAAGCGAGCTTGATGAATATGGCCAGCATCGCCGTAAAGGCCAGCATTGCGCTGCCGCCGTAGCTCAAAAACGGCAGCGGGATGCCGATCACCGGCATCAGTCCTATGGTCATACCTATGTTTATCACTATATGCACCGCTATGCACATCGCCACGCAATAGCCGTAAATCCGGGTGAATGAATCTTTGGCCCTGTCGGCCAGTATAATAATCCTGAAGATGATGGTCAGGTACAGCGCCAGTATGAAAAGCGCCCCCAGAAAACCCCATTCCTCGCCTATGGTGCAGAAAATAAAGTCGGTCTCCTGCTCCGGAACATAGCCCAGGGAAGTCTGGGTGCCGTTCATAAAGCCCTTGCCGGCAAAGCCGCCGGAGCCGATGGCCACCATAGACTGATGCAGGTTATAGCCCACGCCCTTGGGGTCGTCTACCAGGCCAAGGAACACGTCGATACGGTTGCGCTGGTGGTCCTGGAGCACGTGGTGGTAGAAGAACTGCACCGAAAGCACAAACAGCACGCCACACAGCAGCACTATGAAGGCGTTTCGCTCGAATTTCTTGCGCGGGGACCGGATTATTAATTTAATGATATAGAACAGGGCCACCACGCTCAGGATTATGGCCAGCCAGGTCTCGGCGGGCAGGGGGTTGACGGCCGCCACGGCTTCAATTTCCAGCAGCTTGGGCAGGAAAGCCAGCGCCACCACGGTGAGGGTGGTGACCAGCACACCCAGCAGATACTGGTCCTTTTTAAAGAACCAGATCATCAGGAATACCGCCAGGCCCACCACCAGCGCCACGTAGGGCGATGTTATGATGGTGAGGATAAACTCCAGCACAATCAAAAAGCCTATGACAAGAATCCAGCCCGACATCCCCTCGCGGAAAAGAACCACCAGAAAACCCACGTACACCAGCATACTGCCGGTCTCGTTTTCCAGAAGGATGATGGCCATAGGGAGCAGCAGCACGGCCGCCACCCTGGCGATATTGGGCAGTGTCTTGAGGCTGAATCCGTATTTGCTCATCACCGTGGCCAGGGCCAGCGAGGTGGTTATTTTAGAGAATTCTGCCGGCTGCAGGCGAAAACCGCCTATCTGTATCCAACTCTGGGATCCGTGGCTGCTGACACCCATAACCAACGTGGCCATCAGCAGCAAAATCACGCCTCCGTATGTGATCCAGGCGGTGCCTTGCCAGAAATTGGCCGGAATTACCCGGATTATGAGGAAGGCCGACACTAGCGAAATGCAAATCCATACGAAGTGCATTCCGTATTTCTGGTGAAAGTCAAATATGTTGGAACTCTCCCCGTGCAGCACAGAGAATATATTGATCCAGCCAAAGAGTACCAGCGCTAGCCAGCACCCAATCAGGGTCCAGTCCAGTTTGCGATATGGATTCTTGTGCCGGTTCATTATCTCTTTCTCTTCCTTACGGGTACTTTATTCAGCAGGTAGCCGTTTTTGACGCGGGTTTCCAGATCTTTGCGGCTATCGGCAATCTCGCCGTTGAGGTATTTCTCCACAATCAGCGAGGCGATGGGGGCTGCCCAGGTGGCACCGAAGCCGCCGTTTTCTATATACGCCGCCACGGCAATCTGGGGATTGTCCTTGGGGGCAAAGCAGATGAATACCGAGTGGTCGTCGCCGTGTGGGTTCTGGGCGGTACCGGTCTTGCCGCACATATTCACGCCGGGCACCTGCGCCACGTGGGAGGTGCCGCCGTCGCCGTAGACCGACATATTCATACCCTCAACTATCAGCGGGAAGTATTTCTGGTCCACCATAGGGTAATTCTTCACGGTGTAGGCAGAGTCCAGCGGATGCTCTTCGTCGCCCTTGATCATATGGGGCGTGTAGAACCAGCCGCGGTTGGCGATGGTGGCGCAGAAGTTGGCCAGATGCAGCGGGGTGCAGCCCAGCTCGCCCTGACCTATGGAGAGGGAAATGATGGAGAGCGACTTCCAGCGCCCCTTGCCGTGCAGCTTGTTGTAGGTATTCACCGTGGGGACGTTGCCGCCCAGCTCGTAAGGGACGTCGCTGCCCAGTTTGTGACCGAAGCCGAAACTGGTGACATAGTCGCGCCATTTGTTGAACGACTCCTCTATGTTGTCATATTTGCGGTTGTCCATAATGTTGCGCAGCACATAGCAGTAATATGCGTTGCAGCTCATAGCGATGGACTGGGGAAGGTTGATGGGCGATGGGTGCCCGTGGCAGCCCACGTGAACCTTGCCGTTGGTGTAGCCGCGGCTGCAGGGATAGCGGGTTTCCCGCGAGAGAACGCCCTCCTGCAAGCCTATCAGGCCGTTTACAAGCTTGAACACCGACCCCGGTGGCTGCGCACTCTGCACGGTGCGGTTGAACATCGGGTTGTAGGGGTTCTCGCTGATTTCTTTGTAGTATTTGTTGATTTCTGCCAGTTGGCTTACATCGATACCGGGGCTGGAGATAAGTGTCAGGATTTCGCCCGTAGAGGGCTCTATGGCCACGACGCTGCCCACCTTGTTGCGCATCAGAATCTCGCCGTAGGCCTGGAGGTTGGCGTCGATGGTGGTGGTGATGTCACTGCCGGCCACGGCCTCCTTGTCCAGGGCGCCGTCTTCGTAGTGGCCCTTGATCTGGCCGTGGGCGTCGCGGTAATACACGGTGTAGCCCTTCTCGCCGGCCAGCCGTTTCTCGTAGGCCCTCTCGATGCCGGTTTTGCCGGCATAGTCGCCGGCGCGGTATTCCGGATGCGCCTCGATATAGTCCCTGTCCACCTCAGATACGTAGCCTATCAGGTTTCCGCCGGCATTCACCGGATATACGCGGGCGGTGCGGGCCACGGCGTCGAAGCCGGGGAACAGGAAAGCCTTCTCTGCAAAGGCGTTGAACTGGGCGCTGCCGACCTGCTTAAGGAACGGCATCGAACCGAAGCCGATTTTGCGCGCGTTGGTTTTGTAGGAGGCAAACTTCTCGCGCACATAGTCCAGGTCCAGGCCGAATATGTTGCAGATGGCCAGGGTGTCGAATTCGGGCACGTTGCGGGGCGTCACCATAATGTCGTAGGTAATCTTGTTCTCTACGATGGTGCTGCCGTTGCGGTCAAGGATGCGGCCGCGGGCGGGGTAAATGGTGACGTACTTGAGGGCGTTGTTCTCTGCCGTCTCCCTGAAATCTTTCTGGATTATCTGTATGGAGAAAAGCCTGATGGCTATAATGGCAAAGATGACCAAGATCACAAGCAAAATTGTGTTGCGCCTGCTCAGATAGAATTTCATACTCCCTCCTGAAATTAACTGCGGTTGAAGAGAGTCAGGTCCACAATGGTCGCAATGGCCAGGTTCACTGCTATATTCATCAGATATCTGACAAGGGAGGTCAGCAGGGTGCTCTTGGCCAGGCCGTCAAAGATTATGTAGAACAGGAAATAGATAGCCAGTATTATCAGCATATAAAGCACGTGGCGCCAGATTCCGCTCTCGCGGATGGGCGGGATATACTTTTTGCTGTAGTTGTTCTTCTGGAATACAGGATAGAACAACGGCCTGTAAACCAGCGCTATAAGTGTGGCGGCGCCGGCGTTGAGTCCCAGCACGCCGTCCGACAGGATATCTATTATCAGGCCCAGGCCAAAAGCTATTATCAGCGACAGGTAGGGCTTCTGGTCCAGCGGCAGATAAATGATAAGCAGCGGTATCAGGCAGATGTAGATCATCGGCCCCAGGTTCACATAGTTGTTTATGATGACCTGGAGCAGTATCACCACGGCGTAGATAATTATCTGGCGGAGATATGTCGGCATCTTACTTCAGGTTGCTGGCGTTAGTGCTTAATTCGTCTATCTCGCCCTGATGGTGGCGCTGCACGATGTACACATATTTGAGGCTGCGCAGATCCTGGAACAGATCCACGCCCATATCCTTGTACATACCGCTCACGGCATTGATGTCGGAAATGACGCCCACCGGGATGTCGGGAGGGTAAATGGTGGAGTAGCCGCTGGTGCACACTGTGTCGCCCACCGCCGCGGTAGATGAGAGTGGAATATGGGAGAGGGTGGCGCTGTGGCTGTCGGTGCCGTTCCAGGTCAGCAGGCCGAAATCAGATGTTCCGGAAATCATTGCGCTGGCCCGCTGGCTCTTGTTCAGGAACGAGATCACGTAGCAGTAGTTCTCGCTCACGGCCCCCACTACGCCCACAATGGAGTTGTGGGTCACCACGCCCATCTCCGTTTCCACGCCGTCCTTGGCGCCGCGGTTCAGGATAAGGTAGTTGTGCTGCTTGTTGGGATTGCTCTTGATGATGCTGGCGGGAATCCACTTGTAAAGCCCGGGCGTGGAGTCGGTAACGGCCTTGAAGTC
>JAEETP010000154.1 GCA_016290415.1 Bacteroidales bacterium | reverse complement strand
TTCTTGCTTGTACTTTTGTCTTCCAATAATTCAATCAACTTGCCCCCTCTTTCGAAAGGGACTGCAAAGATACACATCTTTTCCTTTCCTCCAAATCTTTTTAAAAATATTTTTTGTTTGTTGCATTAATATGAAAAAAGAGTGTACATTTGCCCCAGTAATGGTAAGCAACACACATAATTCCTTTCGATTTCGTGTCCGACGTTAAGCCGGTGGGGCGATTTCAGCTCGCCTTTCACGCAGGCTTATCCATCTCATTTCCACGGGACAGCAGAATCCCATTACATATTTCCCATAAACAATTTAACATTCATTCAAGCGATGAATATTTCTGTTTTGGTGGCCGATGAAAGCCACACAAAATTCGCGCAGGCAATTTGCGACGAAATAGCCCTGTCGGCCAAGGAACGCGGCACCGGCATCGCCAAGCGTACGCCTGAGTATGTTTCAGAAAAAATGAAAGCCGGCAAGGCCGTGATTGCCATAACCGACGACGGCCGCTTTGCTGGATTCTCCTATATAGAAAGTTGGGAGGGCAAGCAGTTCGTTGCAAACTCCGGACTTATCGTGGCTCACGAATTCCGCGGCATCGGCCTGGCAAAAAGCATAAAGCAGCGCATCTTCCGCCTTTCCAGGGAACTGTTCCCCGGGGCCAAGATATTCAGCATCACCACGGGCCCGGCTGTCCTGAAAATGAACTACGAGCTAGGCTTCCGTCCCGTGGCATTTCAGGATCTGACCCACGATGCCGAATTCTGGAAAGGGTGCGGAGGCTGCAAGAACTTCCACATCCTGGAAGAAAACAATTATGAAAGGTGTATCTGCACCGGGTTGCTGTTCGACCCCAAAGAACACATAAAGATTAATATTGAATAAAGATATGGGCAAGAAAAAAGTAGTTGTCGCTTTCAGCGGCGGACTGGATACATCCTACACAGTGATGTATCTGGCAAAGGAAAAGGGCTATGAAGTGCACGCAGCGTGCGCAAATACCGGCGGATTCAGCCCGGAGCAGCTCAAGACCAACGAAGAGAACGCCTACAAGCTGGGCGCAACCAAATATGTCACCCTGGACGTTACTCAGGAATATTATGAGAAGAGCCTGAAGTATATGATTTGGGGCAACGTGCTGCGTAACGGCACCTACCCCATCAGCGTATCTTCCGAACGTATCTTCCAGGGAATGGCCATTGCCAAGTATGCCCGTGAGATTGGGGCCGATGCCATTGCGCACGGATCTACCGGCGCCGGCAACGACCAGGTCCGCTTTGATATGACATTTCTGGTGATGTGCCCCGATATGGAGATCATCACCCTGACCCGCGACGGCAACCTGACCCGCAAAGAAGAGGTTGATTACCTCAACGCCAACGGCTTCAGCGCAGATTACACCAAGTTGAAATATTCCTACAACGTCGGCATCTGGGGCACCTCCATCTGCGGCGGCGAGATCCTGGACTCCAAGCAGGGCCTGCCGGAGAGCGCCTATCTGAAGCAGGTGACCAAGACCGGCTGCGAAACCCTGGCCATTGAATTCACAGAGGGTGAAATCAGCGCGGTAAACGGCAAGAAATACAGCGACAAAATAGCCGCCATACAGGCCATAGAGGAGATTGGCTGCGCCTACGGTATCGGCCGCGATATGCACGTGGGAGACACCATCATAGGCATCAAGGGCCGTGTGGGCTTCGAAGCCGCCGCTCCTATGATTATTATAGGTGCGCACAAGTTTCTGGAGAAATTCACACTGAGCAAATGGCAGCAGTACTGGAAAGACCAGGTGGCAAACTGGTACGGAATGTTCCTGCACGAGAGCCAGTATCTGGAGCCGGTGATGCGCGACATAGAGGCTATGCTGCAAAGCAGCCAGCGCAACGTGACCGGCACCGTGACTCTGAACCTCCACCCCTACGGCTTTGAGACTGTGGGTGTCGATTCAGAAAACGACCTGCTCAAGTCCAAGCTGGGCGAATACGGCGAAACCCAGAAAGGCTGGACAGCAGAAGACGCCAAGGGCTTTATCAAAGTTACTTCCACTCCCCTGAGAGTCTATTACGGCAACCATAAAGACGAACTTATCTAA